>CAZPDV010000284.1:0-2874 GCA_964585355.1 uncultured Aliiroseovarius sp. | reverse complement strand
CCGTGGCGGATGAGGGTGATCTGTGACATGGGCGTTCAATAGGCGAGGCTGGCGCCGGTGGAAAGGGCAGGAGCCTCCGGCGGGGATATTTTTGAACAGAAGAAGGCCGATGGCGGTTTCAGGCCGCTTGATGTCGTGAATGTCCCTGTGGCGACATGGGCACGATGGTGTATGATGGCGCGCAAGGGAGGCACGCATGGCGGAGAGAATCCATTTCACCCTGGACGGGCGCGAGGTCACCGCCCGCGCGGACGAGACCATCTGGCAGGTAGCGGCGCGCGAGGGGATCGGGATCGAGCATCTGTGCCACCGTGACGCGCCCGGCTATCGCCCCGACGGCAATTGCCGCGCCTGCATGGTCGAGATCAGGGGCGAGCGGGTGTTGGCGCCATCGTGCCATAGGCGCCCCACCGAGGGGATGGAGGTGGTGACCGACAGCGCCCGCGCCCGGTCGGCCCGGCGCATGGTGGTGGAGCTGCTGATGGCCGATCAGCCGGCGGTGGCGCATGATGCTTCGAGCCACCTGGCCCGAACCGCCGCCGGGCTGGGCATTACCGAGAGCCGCTTTGCGCCGATGCAGCCGGAGCGGGTGCCGCCTGCGGATGACAGCCATGTGGCGATGCGGGTCAACCTGGATGCCTGCATTGCCTGCGGCCTGTGCGTGCGCGCCTGCCGCGAGGTGCAGGTCAATGACGTGATCGGCATGGCCGGGCGCGGGCATCGGGCCTTTCCGGTGTTCGACCAGGCCGACCCGATGGGGGCCAGCACCTGCGTGGCCTGTGGCGAATGTGTCAGCGTCTGTCCCACCGGGGCGCTGCTGCCGGCCAGCGTCACCGCCGACAGCGCCGATTTCGACCAGGCGGTGCAGAGCGTCTGTCCGTTCTGCGGGGTGGGCTGTCAGGTCAGCCTCAAGCTGCGCGACGGGCGCATCGCGCGCATCGAGGGCGCCAACGGCCCGGCCAATGAAAACCGGCTTTGCGTCAAGGGCCGCTTCGGGTTCGACTATATCACCCATCCGCACCGCCTGACCCGGCCGCTGATCCGCCGCGACGGCGCGCCCAAGGGGATGAATGTGGACCCGGCCAACCCGCTCAGCCATTTCCGCGAAGCCAGTTGGGAGGAGGCGCTGGCGGTGGCCGCGCGCGGGCTTCTGGCGGTGCGCGAAAGCCACGGTTCCCAGGCGCTGGCCGGTTTTGGCAGCGCCAAGTGCACCAACGAAGAGGCCTATCTGTTCCAGCGCCTGATGCGCCAGGGGCTGGGCACCAACAATGTCGATCACTGCACCCGGCTGTGCCATGCCTCGAGCGTGGCGGCGCTTCTGGAAAATGTCGGCTCGGGCGCGGTCACGGCCACTTTCAACGAGATCGAGCATGCCGATGTGGCCATTGTCATCGGCGCCAACCCGACCGAGAACCACCCGGTCGCGGCCACCTATTTCAAGCAGTTCGCGGCGCGGGGCGGCAAGTTGATCGTGATGGACCCGCGCGGCCAGGCGCTCCGGCGCCACGCCACGCATATGCTGCAATTTCGCCCTTCGGCCGATGTGGCCATGCTCAACGCGATCATGCATGTGATCGCCGAAGAGGGGCTGACCGACGACGCCTATATCGCCGCTCATACCGAGGGCTGGGAGGAAATGCGCGCCCATCTTGCCGCCTATCCGCCCGAGAAGATGGCGCCGATCTGCGGCATCCCGGCCGAGACCCTGCGCGCGGTGGCGCGGGATTTTGCCGGCGGGCGGGCCGGCATGATCTTCTGGGGCATGGGGGTGAGCCAGCATGTGCATGGCACCGACAATGCGCGCTGTCTGATCGACCTGGCGCTGATGACCGGCAATGTCGGGCGGCCGGGCACCGGGCTGCACCCGCTGCGCGGGCAGAACAACGTGCAGGGCGCCTCGGATGCCGGGCTGATCCCGATGTTCTATCCGGATTACAAGCCGGTGTCGGACCCGGAGCAGCGTGCCCGCCTTGCCGCCGCCTGGGGGGCCGAGCGCCTGCCCGAGGCCCCCGGCCTGACCGTGGTCGAGATCATGGACGCGGCCCATGCCGGCGACATTCGCGCCATGTATATTGCCGGTGAAAACCCGGCCATGAGCGACCCGGATACCCGCCATGTGCGCGCCGCACTTGCGCGGCTGGATTTCCTGGTCAGCCAGGACATCTTCCTGACCGAGACCGCCATGTTTGCCGATGTGGTCCTGCCCGCCGCCGCGCTTGCCGAAAAGGGCGGCACCGTCACCAATACCAACCGCCAGGTGCAGATCGTCCGCCCCGCCGTGGCCCCGCCGGGCCAGGCGCGCGCCGACTGGTGGGTGACCATGGCGCTGGGCAAGGCGCTGGGGATGGACTGGGACTATACCGGCCCGGACCGGATCTTTGCCGAGATGACCGGGGTCATGGCCAGCCTTGACAACATCACCTGGGCGCGGCTCGAGGCCGAGGGGGCGGTGACCTATCCCTCGCACGCGCCCGACGACCCCGGCCAGGCGATCGTGTTTGGCGACGGCTTTCCGCGCGCCGGCGGCCGGGCCCGGTTTGCCCCGGCGCATGTGTTGCCGCCCGACGAGGTGCCGGACGACGATTTTCCCATGGTGCTGACCACCGGGCGGCAGCTTGAGCATTGGCATACCGGCTCCATGACCCGGCGGGCGCCGGTGCTCGATGCGCTGGAGCCGGGGCCGACGGTGGCGCTGCACCCCGAAACGCTCAGGGCCCTGGGCGCCCGGCCCGGCGACAGCCTGCGCCTGACCACAAGGCGCGGCAGCATCACCGTCATGGCACGGGCGGACACCGCGATGGCGCGCGACATGGTGTTTCTGCCCTTTGCCTATGTCGAGGCCGCGGCCAATATCCTGACCAATCCGGCGCTGGA
>CAZPDV010000283.1:2335-2876 GCA_964585355.1 uncultured Aliiroseovarius sp. | reverse complement strand
ATGCCGATTTCCGCGCCCATGCCGAACTCGCCGCCATCGGCGAACTGGGTCGAGGCATTATGCATCAGGATGGCGCTGTCCAGCCGGGCAAAGAAGCGGTCGCGCGCGGCCATGTCCTCGGTCAGGATGGCATCGGTGTGGTTCGAGCCATAGCGGCGGATATGCGCGATTGCCGCGTCCACGTCATCGACCACACGGGCGGCGATGATCATGTCCAGAAACTCGCGCCCCCAATCCTGGTCGGTGGCCGGGCGGGTGCCGGAAAGCCCCTCGCCCGCGCGCACCTCGACCCCGGCCTGGATCAGCGCATCCAGCACCTCCTGACCCAGGCCTTGGGCAATGTCGCGGTGGATCAGCAGACATTCGGCAGCGCCGCAGATGCCGGGCCGGCGGGTCTTGGCATTGAGCACCACCGCAAGCGCCTTGGCCGGGTCGGCCGCCTTGTCGATATAGATATGCACGATCCCTTCCAGATGGGCAAAGACCGGCACCCGCGCCTCGCGCTGCACCAGCCCCACCAGCCCCTTGCCGCCGCGCGGCC
>CAZPDV010000283.1:0-2325 GCA_964585355.1 uncultured Aliiroseovarius sp. | reverse complement strand
TCACGTCGATCGTGTCGGTCATGGTCAGCATTTCGCTGACCGCGGCCCGGTCGCGGGTGGGGACCAGCTGGATCGCCTCCTCGGGCAGGCCGGCCGCCTGCAGCCCCTTGACCAGGCAGGCATGAATGGCGCCCGAGCTGTGCAGGCTTTCCGAACCGCCGCGCAGGATCACCGCATTGCCGGCCTTGAGGCACAGCGCCCCGGCATCGGCGGTCACGTTGGGGCGGCTCTCATAGATCACGCCGATCACCCCCAGCGGCGTCGCCACCCGGCGGATATGCAGGCCCGAGGGCATGTCCCATTCCGCCAGCACCCGGCCCACCGGATCCTCCTGCGCCGCCACCGCGCGCAGGCCCTGGGCAATGCCGGCAATCCGGGCCTCGTCCAGCATCAGCCGGTCCATCATCGCCGGGCTGAGCCCCTTGGCGCGGCCATATTCCAGGTCGCGCGCATTGGCGGCAAGAATGTCGGCCTGATCTGCCTCGATGGCATCGGCGGCTTTCATCAGGGCGGCCTGTTTCTGCGTTGCCGGCGCATAGGCCAAGGCGGCGCTGGCAGTTCTGGCGCGCTGGCCGATATCGGCCATCAGGGCGGGGATGTCGTGGGTGTCGGTCATGTGGGCCTTTCAGATTTCATGCCTGCGGCGCGGATATTTATGAACAGAAGAAGCGGCCTGTCAAAGCGCCATGTCATCGCGGTGAATCAGGGCGGCGCGGCCGGGATAGCCCAGGGTCGGCTCGATCTGATGCGAACGTTTGCCGGCAATGGCGCGCGCCTCGTCGGCGGTGTAGCGCACCAGGCCACAGCCCAGCCGGGCCCCGTCCGGGCCAAGGATATCCACCGGATCGCCCCGGCGGAACTCTCCCGAAACCGCGCTCACCCCGGCCGGCAGCAGCGATTTGCCGCGCGCAAGGGCGGCGGCGGCGCCGGCATCAATACGCAGGGCGCCCCTGGGTTTCATTGATGCAATCCATTGTTTTCGCGCGGCTTTCGGGTTGGTCCGGGCGGTGAAAAGGGTATGCGGCGCGCCCTGGTCCAGGGCCGAAAGCGGGTTGTGGCGGCTGCCCTCGGCGATCACCAGCGCGCAGCCCGCCCCGGTGGCGGTCTTGGCCGCCATCAGCTTGGTCTTCATGCCGCCCTTGGACAGGCCGGTGCCGGCATCCCCGGCCATGGCCTCAAGCGCCGGGGTGATCTGGTCAATCACCTCGTACCGGCGCGCGGTCGGGTCGGTTTTCGGGTTGGCCGAATAAAACCCGTCCACATCCGACAGCAGCACCAGGTGATCGGCGCCGGTGGTCACCGCGATCTGGGCCGCCAGCCGGTCATTGTCGCCATAGCGGATTTCATCGGTGGCGATCGTGTCGTTCTCGTTGACGATCGGCACCACCCCCAGGCTCAGGAGCTGCTCGAGCGTGGCGCGGGTGTTGAGGTATCGGCGCCGGTCGGCGCTGTCCTCCAGCGTCACCAGCACCTGCGCCGTGGTCAGGCCAAGCGGCGCCAGCGCCTCTTCATAGGCGCGCGCCAGCCGGATCTGCCCCACCGCCGCCGCCGCCTGCGCCTGTTCCAGCGGCAGCTCGGCCGCCTCCAGCCCCAGCACCGCCCGCCCCAGCGCGATCGAGCCGGACGAGACCAGCACCACGTCCGCGCCGCGTGCCTTCAGCCCGGCCACGTCCGCAGCCAGCGTTGCCAGCCATTCGGCGCGCAGGTGCCCGTCTTCGACCAGCAGCGCCGAGCCGATCTTGACCACCACCCGGTGCGCGTCGCTCAGGGCTGCCATGTCTCTGCCTCAACCTGGGGGGTGCGACGCAGCCGCTCCTCGCTGATCTCGGATTTGAGCGCGCGCAGCACCTCGCGCACCCCCTCGCCGGTGACCCCGGACATCAACAGCACCGGCCCCGCCGCTGCCGCAAGCTCGTCGCGCAGATGCGCGCGCCACTCTTCATCCAGCGCATCCACCTTGTTGAGCACCGTCACCCGCGGCTTGTCGGCCAGCGCCCCGCCATAGGCGGCAAGCTCCTCGACAATGGTGCGCCAGTCCGCCACCGGATCCTCGGCCGTGGCATCGACCAGGTGAAGCAGCACCGCCGAACGCTCCACATGCCCCAGAAAGGTATCCCCCAGCCCGCGGCCCTCATGCGCGCCCTCGATCAGACCGGGAATGTCGGCCACCACAAACTCGGCCCCATCCACCGCCACCACCCCCAGATTGGGCGGGAGCGTGGTAAAGGGATAATCCGCCACCTTGGGACGCGCATTCGAGGTCGCGGCCAGAAAGGTCGATTTGCCGGCATTGGGCAGGCCCAGAAGCCCCACATCGGCGATCAG
>CAZPDV010000282.1:0-2878 GCA_964585355.1 uncultured Aliiroseovarius sp. | reverse complement strand
GAAGTGATCGGCTCGGGCGGCAAGGTGATCCGCGAGATTGTCGAGGTATCCGGCGCCAAGGTCGATATCAACGACGACGGCGTGATCAAGATCGCCAGCCCCAATGCCGAGGCCATCGAAAAGGCCCGTGAGATGATCCTCTCGATCGTGGCCGAGCCGGAAGAGGGCAAGATCTATAACGGCAAGGTGGTCAAGATCGTCGATTTCGGCGCTTTCGTGAACTTCTTTGGCAAGCGCGACGGGCTGGTCCATGTCAGCCAGATCGAGAACCGCCGCCTCAACCACCCCTCGGACGTGCTGAAAGAGGGGCAGGAGGTCAAGGTCAAGCTCTTGGGCTTTGACGACCGTGGCAAGGTGCGCCTTTCCATGAAGGTGGTCGATCAGGAAACCGGCGAAGAGATCAAGCCTGACAACAAGGGCTGATCCGCGACCTAAAGGCAAACAGGACCCCGGCATTTCTGCCGGGGTTTTTATGGGGCCGCTCCGCTTGCGCGGCCCCTGCTGGTCACGCGCTGTTCAAGGCAAAATCAGGGTTCTGACAAGCCCGGCGTGTCTGCATCAAACCGCCGGCCAGCTTGATACAAATTGATACAATTCTGACCGGATTGTGAAGATCTCAAGCGCCATTTCCATTGCCGGTTCAGGGTATGCTCCCACATATTCCGCAATTTTCCTGGAGCGTGCCCATGAACCAGAACCCCCTATCCCGGCGTCATTTCATCGCCACTTCGCTTTGCGCCACCTCCCTGACCGGCATGCCGGCGCTGGCCCATGAAAAGGCCCCCTATGTCATGCCCGAGGATTTCAAGCCGACCGAGGTCAGGCTTGCCACCAGGCTGGAGCCGGGGGAAATTCATGTGGATCCGAACAGCTTCCGGCTCTACTGGACGCTGGAGCGGGGCCGGGCGATCCGCTACACGGTCGGGGTCGGGCGGGCCGGGCTCTATCATGCCGGCGAATTTACCGTGGGGCGCAAGGCGGAATGGCCCAGCTGGACCCCGACCCCCGAGATGATCGCCCGCGATGCCAGCTATGCACGCTGGAAGGAGGGCATGCCGGGCGGGATCAACAACCCGCTGGGGGCGCGGGCGCTTTACCTTTACGACGCGGCCGGGCGCGACACCTATCTGCGCATCCATGGCACCAATGCGCCGCGCACCATCGGCACGGCGGTCTCCAATGGCTGCGCCCGGCTCCTGAACGAATATATCATTGATCTTTACGACCGCGTGCCGCTGGGCACCCGCGTGGTGTTGCATGAAAAGGGCGCGGTGGGGTTCCCGGTCAAGGGGTGACCGGCACCCGGCCCTGATCGGTCAACAGGAACACCTCGCGCCCCTCGATCACCACTGCCGACACCGCGTGGCCATAGCCGGCGCCGGTGTCGATATTCACCCGGTTGCCATAGTGGGTCACCGCCTCGACCGGGGTATGCCCGTGGACGATCAGCGCGCCGTGGTCGGCGTTGGACTCAAGAAATTCCTGCCGGATCCACAGCAGGTCATCTTCTGTTTGCGCGGTCAGAGGCACGCCGGGGCGGATGCCGGCATGGCAAAAGAACGCCTCGCCCAGGGTGAAAGAGCTGGGCAGGCCCTCGAGAAAGTCCCGATGCGCGCCGGGCACCTTGCTGACCGCATCGCGGTGCAGCGCCTCAAGGCTGCGCCCGGCGGCGATATCGACCCCGTAAGAGGCCAGGGTCTCGAGCCCGCCAAGGCGCGGATGCAGCCAGTCAAGCCCGGGTCGCAGCCGTGGGTCGCGGCGCGGCGGCGTGTCGAGGAAGCCCGCGAACATGCGGTCATGGTTGCCCTTGAGCACCACCCAGGGCTCGCCCGCCGCCTGGCCCCGGATCAGGAAATCCAGCACCCCGCGCGTGTCCGGCCCGCGATCGGGCAGGTCGCCGATATGCACCACCGGGGCGCTGTCGTCCTCGACCTCGGCGCGGTCGGCCTCGATCAGCACATGGGCGCGCCTGAGCTTGGCAAGCTGGCCGTGGATGTCTCCGATTGCATAGGCGCGCATGGCTTCCTCCGTTTCCCCGGACCATAGGGGATGCGCCCCGGCCTGTCACCGGGGCGCATGGGGCTCAGACGTCGAATTCTGCATGGTTCGAAGAGGGCAGCGCCTGCCTGGGCGGGCGCTTCTGATGGAACCGAGCAGATTGAGGGGCGCTTGTTGATATTGGGGCCTGGCAACGGGTGCAACCGCGCAAAAGCGCCTGCCGGGGGGGCAGGCAGGCGCTGCCCGGCAGAGCCGGGCGGTTTGGCTGACGCGGAAGGCAAGGCGTCTCATACCGGGGCTGCCGTATCTCAGACGTCGAATTCCAGCGGACTGATCATGCGGAAAAGCTCGGTTGCGCGCAATTCTTCCAGCGCCGCTTCCGAGACCGGCTCATCCACATACAGGAGCGCCAGCGCCTCCTCGCCCACCTCGGCGCGGCCAAGGGTGAAGTTGGCGATATTGACGCCGTTGCGCCCCAGGATACCGCCCAGGGTGCCGATGATGCCGGGCATGTCGCGGTTGGTGGTATAGAGCATGTGCCGGCCGATCTCGGCGTCGATATTGATGCCCTTGATCTGAATAAACCGCGGTTTTCCATCGGAAAAAACGGTGCCGGCGATCGAACGCTCGCGCTGATCGGTGACCATGGTCAGCTTGATGTAGCCATCGAAAACGCCGCTCTTGTCCTGCGTCGTCTTGGAAATCTTGATGCCGCGCTCGGCCGCCACGACCGGGGCGCTGACCATGTTGACCTCGGGGTTCACGCTTTTCATCAACCCGGCGATGGCGGCGCTTTCCAGGGCGGCAAGGTTCATCTCCGAGGCCACCCCGTCAAAGGTGATGTTCACCGCCTTGATCGGCTCGTCGGTGAGCTGCCCGA
>CAZPDV010000281.1:0-2895 GCA_964585355.1 uncultured Aliiroseovarius sp. | reverse complement strand
AGGTGGTCACTTTCGGATGATGGCGCGCGGGCTTCCGGCAATCAGGATCGCCACATCCTTGAGCGCCACAAGCGGCGACACCCCGCCCGGCGTGGCGACAAAGCGCGGGCGCCATTCCGGCTGAAATTTCTGCTTGAAGGCGCGCAGCCCCTCGAAATTGTAGAAGGCGCTGCCATGGCGGAAAACCAGCGCCCCGAAACGATGCCACAGCCGGGCCCCCTTGCGCGCTTCGATCCCGGCCAGCGGCGCCATGCCAAGGCTGAATTCCCTGGCGCCGCGGTCGCGATAATGCAGCATCAGCTCGATGAACAGAAACTCCATGATGCCGCTGGCCTCTTCCGGCAGATAGCGCATCAGGTCGATCGAGACATGGCGCCCATCCCCCGGCGCCATCACGTTGGCAAAGGCCACGATCCGCCCGTCGCGCCGGGTCACGGCGAGGGGAAAGCGGTCAAGATATTCGGGTGCAAAGCGGCCGACCGAAAAGCCCTTTTCCTGCCCGGTCTTGCCGTCCAGCCAGGCATCGGAAATCCGGCGCAGCGTCTGCATCAGCTCGGGCGCGTGCGGCGGGGTCAGCACCTCGAATTCCAGGCCCTCCTTCAGCGCCTTGTTATGGGCTGCGCGCATCTTCTTGAACTTGCGCCCGGACAGCGAAAAGTCCGGCAGATGCACCACCGCCTCTTCGCCGATCTTGTTGAGCGAAAAGCCCATTTCCAGCCAGAGCGGCAGGTTCTGCTCGCCCACTTCATAAAAGACCGGGCGGCTTGAGGCGTCATAGGCCTCTTCGAAAAATGCCCAGGCCAGCGGTGCCACCGAGGCCCGCGGGCCGACCGGGTCGCCATAGGCCACCCAGCTTTTGCCCTGGATGGCATACATGATGAAGGCGTCCTCGGAATCGTTGAAAAACAAGGACTTGTCGCCAGAAAGCGCCAGGCAGGCCTCGGGGTTGTCCTGCTGGGCGATGATCCGGGCGGCCTTGTCCAGCGCGGCGCGGTCCGGCGGGCGGGTGTGACCGCGGGCCGGCTGCATCGCCAGATAGATCGTGGCAAAGAACATCAGCGCCGAGGCCAGCAGCCCGGCCCGCAGCGCCCTGGGGGTGTTGGCGGTGCCGGAAAACTCGGTCCAGAGGCTGGTGGTCAGCGGCGTGGCCTGGTGCATGAAGAAAAACAGCGCCGCGGCAGAAATGGCAATGCCCGCCACCAGCAGCAGCCAGCCCGGCCCCAGGATGCCCTTGGTCAGCTTGGCCGAGCGGTAGAACTCGCGCCTCAGCGGCCACAGCACGATCGCGGTGCCGATCAGCAACAGCGCGCTTTCGATGTCCAGGTGGTTGAGCAGCGCCGCCACGGCGCCGGCGATCAGCGCGATTTCGGTCAGCCAGAAAGCGCCGGAAATGCGCCGGGCCAGCCCCTGCGACAGGATCAGCAGGAACACCCCCAGCGCCGCCGACAGCAGCGTGCCGCCCTCCAGCAGGATCGCCGCCAGAAGGTCGTTCGGGTCGATTTCGCCGGGCATGACCGAGGGGATCATCGCCATCAATATCAGGTAGGCGCCCAGCCCGAACGCCACCAGCCCGCTGAGCGCCGGGGCCGAGGAGGTGGCCGATTTGAGCACCGGCCTGAGCGCCTCGGGCACCTCGCCAAACAGCCGCGCCGCCCAGCCGCCGGCAAAGCGCGCCTCGTTGAGCGCGACCACCGCAAGCGCCAGCGCGAAGGGCACAAGGTAATAGATGATGCGATAAAGCAGCAGCGCCGCCGCTATCTGATCCAGCGGCACATCGGCGGGCATGGCGGCGATCACCACCGCCTCGAAAACTCCGACCCCGCCGGGCACGTGGCTGAGCACCCCGGCCATGGCGGCGGCGGCGAACAGCGCCACGAAGGTGATGAAATCGGGCGCGCCGGCGGGCAGCAGGACATAAAGCGTCAGCGCCGCCATCACCGTATCGGCAAGGGTAAAGGCCAGCTGGCCGAACAGGATGCCGGGGCTTGGGGCTGACAACTCGAACTGGCGGATGCGCAGGGTCTTGCCGGTAAAGGCCAGCCACGAAAGCAGCGCCAGCAACCCCGTCGCGCCCAGCCCCGCCACCAGCCGCAGCAGCCCGGGCGAGAGCGCCACCACCCCGGCCAGCGCATGCGGATGCACCGCCAGCGCCGCCAGCCCGATCACCGTCATGCCCAGCCCGAAGGCCAGCGCCACGAAGGCCGAGACCGAGGCAACCTCGAACGCGCTCAGGCCGAAGGCGGAATAGACCCGGTAGCGGACTGCCCCGCCGGATACGATGGAAATGCCGATCGTGTTGCCAAAGCTGTAGCCCAGAAAGCCGCCCACCGCGATCACCCGCAGGGGCACCTTCTTGCCCAGATAGCGCAAGGCCGACCAGTCATAGCCGATCAGCGCCACATATCCCAGCGCGGTCGCTCCAAAGGCGGTGGCCAGCACCGACCAGCGTGTTGCCCGCAGCTGGGCAATCACATCTGCCGCTCGCACCGGCCTGAGCAGGTGATAGAGCGCCACCACCCCCAGCGCGAACAGGCCCAGCCCCAGCACCACCGGTACCAGCCGGCGCCAGCGCGCGGCTTTCGGCCCGGCATCGCCTTCGGGTTTGGTTTCAACGGTCACGGGTGCTGCCTCTTGGCGGTTTCAGGCCTCATGCAATACCGTTCAGCCCGCCGCTTGTACAGACGCAGGGGCTATTCGTCGGGAAGGTCCACCCGCAAATCCGAGATCGAGGCAACGATCCTGCCGTCGGTGTCGTCGCTGTCGGCGGTGATGCCGATCCCCACCAGAACGCCGCGCGGATCGCCAAAGGCGCGGGCATAATCGGTGGCCAGATCGACGCTTTCGGAAAAGGCGCCGATACCTGCCGGGCGCGCGATCAGGGTTTTCAGAAGGCCG
>CAZPDV010000280.1:0-2944 GCA_964585355.1 uncultured Aliiroseovarius sp. | reverse complement strand
ATTGCCAATCTTTTCGGCAATCGTGATCGGGTCCAGCGCATAGCGGGTCGGGAACAGCTCGTTGCCCCTGTCGTCATACCAGCCATAGATCCGCCGCCCCTGGCGGTTGTCGAAAATCGCCTCCTTCGCCTGCACCTCGATCAGCTTGCGCTTTTCCTCGACCACCACGATCAGGTCGAGCCCCTCGGCCCAGTCGCGAAAGCCCTTCATGTCCAGCGGCCAGGTCTGGGCGATCTTGTAGGTGGTCAGGCCCAGCCGCTCGGCCTCGGCCGCGTCCAGCCCCAGCAATTTCATCGCATGCACCAGGTCGAGCCAGTTCTTGCCGGCGGCGACAAAGCCGATTTTCGCGCCCGGCTTGCCCCAGACCCTCTTGTCCATCTTGTTCGCATGCGCAAAGGCTTCCGCCGCGACCCTCTTGTAGTCGATCATCCGCGCCTCTTGCGCGATCCGGTCGTCGATCAGGCGGATATTCAGCCCGCCCGGCGGCATCTCGAAGGCGGGCGTGACGAACTGCATCCGGTCCGGGCGACCATCGACCACGCTGGTCACCTCGATCGTGTCCTTCATCAGCTTGAGCCCGGTCCAGACCCCGGCAAAGCGGCTCAGCGCATAGCCATAGAGCCCGAAATCCAGGATCTCCTGCACGCCGGCGGGGCTGAGCACCGGGATATAGGCATCGACCAGCGCCCAGTCCGACTGGTGCAGCACGGTCGAGCTTTCGCCGGTGTGGTCGTCGCCCATGGCCATGACCACGCCGCCATGGGGCGAGGTGCCGGCCATGTTGGCGTGGCGCAGCACGTCGCCCGAGCGGTCCACCCCCGGCCCCTTGCCGTACCACAGGCCGAACACGCCATCGAACTTGCCCTCGCCGCGCAGCTCGGCCTGTTGCGCGCCCCACAGCGCGGTGGCGGCCAGGTCCTCGTTCAGGCCCGGCTGGAACACCACGTCGGCGGCCTCAAGCTCCTTTTGCGCGCGGCTCATCCACAGGTCCACCGCCCCCACCGGGCTGCCGCGATAGCCGGTCACCAGCCCCGCCGTGTTCAGCCCCGCCGCCCGGTCGCGCGCCTTCTGCATCAGCATCAGCCGCACCAGCGCCTGGGTGCCATTGAGCAGCACCGGCGATTTTTCCAGATCGAACCGATCGCCCAGCGTCACCTTGTCCTTGGCCATGCGTCGCCTCCTCCCATGCGTTTCCTGCATTTTAGGTCAAAACTTATGACCTGACCTAGCGTTTTCTTTGCGACGTGACGTTCATTTTACCTCTCGCCCCGGCGGCTGCATATGTGCAAAAAGAAACCCGGCATCGGTAACGGGTTGTATCAAAATGGATTGGGACAAGCTCAGAATATTTCACGCGGTGGCGGCGGCGGGGTCGCTCACCCATGCGGGCGAGGCGCTGCACCTGTCGCAATCGGCGGTCAGCCGCCAGATCAAGGCGCTGGAGGACAGCCTGAATGCCACGCTTTTCCACCGCCATGCCCGCGGGCTGATTCTGACCGAACAGGGCGAGCTTCTGTTCGACGCGACCTCGGCCATGAAGGCCCGGCTCGAGGCCGCGGTGGCGCGCATTCGCGACAGCAAGGAAGAAGTGTTTGGCGAGCTTCGGGTGACCACCACCATCGGTTTCGGCTCGCTCTGGTTGCCGCCGCGCCTGCCCAAGCTTTACCAGAAATATCCCAACCTCAAGATCGACCTGATGCTTGAGGAGCGGGTGCTGGACCTGCCCATGCGCGAAGCCGACGTGGCGATTCGCATGAAGGAGCCCAGCCAGGCCGACCTGATCCGCAAGCGCCTGATGAGCGTGCGCATGCGCCTTTACGCAACGCCTGATTACCTGGCCGAACATGGCCGGCCCGAGCGGCCCGAGGACCTGGCCACCCATCGGCTGATCTGTCAGAACATCCGCTCGGCGCAGGTTTCCGCCGGCTCCCGCTTCACCCATTTCCTGCTCAGCCTCAGGCCAAGCGGCCTGCTGACCGTCAACAACTATTTCGGCATCCTGCAGGCCACCCTGAACGGGCTGGGCATCGGCGTGCTGCCCGATTACGTGATCCGCGATTTCCCCGAGATCGAGCGCGTGCTGCCCCAGACCGAAAGCCACGACATCCCGGTATTCCTGGCCTATCCCGAGGAACTGCGCCAATCCAAGCGGATCGCGGTGTTCCGCGATTTCGTCACCAGCGAGATCGCCAATGACCGGCGCACATATCGCGGCGAGTCGGGCTGAACCCGGCCGGCGAGCCATGCGCAGGCTGCATAACGGAATTGCAATAGTCAGGCTTGAACCGCCCCCGCCGCGCCCCTAGATCGGTGGGGAAGCCGCAGACATCATGTGTCGCGTTGGCTTTACCTCCCTGTTGGACTTGGCCGGGCCTTTGCGCCCGGTCTTTTTTTGCCGGGGCGCCGGCTTGGCGTCGGCGCGATATTCATGTATCATGATATGTATTCAATGCGCGCCGGGAGGATCACATGACCGCCATCACCAGAATTCTGGCCCTTGTCGGCCTCATCGCCCTTGGCCTTGCCGCATGGGTGGGCCCGGATCTGTGGCGTTACAAACAGGCGTTTGACGGCTTCGACGACAAGGCCTTCGCCACCTACAAGGGCATGTTCGACCGGCTGGTGGAGAGCGGCAATTCCGCCGCTGCGACGGTCTGGAAGGTCAAGGTCGCCGACGGGCTGACCTTCGAGGAGGTGGACCAGTCCATCCAGGCCGTGGCCCAGGACAACAACATCAAGGACGTGGGCGCCCTGCCGCTGGGCGATCAGGTCGAGGCCATGACCGGCACGCCCTGGCGCAAGCTCAAGATCTACCTGTACTGCAACCCGCTGACCGCCGCCAAGATGGTGGAATACGACATCGCCTATGCCGCCTACCTGCCCTGCCGGGTGTCGCTGGTCGAGGATGCCAATGGCGACCTCTGGCTGACCTCGCTGGACATGG
>CAZPDV010000279.1:0-2963 GCA_964585355.1 uncultured Aliiroseovarius sp. | reverse complement strand
CGAGGGGCGCTGCCTGGGTGGATGCCGAAGGCATCTGCGAACCACTTGCCCTCGCGCTCCCCTGGATATTTTCAAACAGAAGAAGGGGGCGACTGGCCCTGCGCGTAGCGGTGTTCAGGCGGCCTGCCGGTTGAGGCAGTGCTGTGCGCGGGCGACCGCGGCCTGAAGGTCTGCGACCATGTTGGCGACATCCACCCCGTCCAGCACGCCCAGGCTTGAAAGCGTCTTGCGCGCGGCCCCTTCCAGCCCGGCCAGCACGACCGGAACACCCTGTTCGTTCAGGGTATTGAGCAATTCGTCGATCGACATGGCCGCCGATGTGTCGATGAAGGCGGCCTCGGAGAAGTCCAGCACGACCGCGCGGTAGCCTGCCACTTCATGCCCCAGTTGCCGGGTCAGGCTGCGGGCAGAGGCGTAAGAGAACCGCCCGCGCAGCGACACCACCAGGGCCTCGCCCTCCAGCGCTTCCAGCTGGGCGCGGCTTTCTTCATCCAGGCTTGCCAGCGTGTCCGTATCAGGCAGGGCCACGGTGGTGATCCCCTTCATTTCTTCCTCTTCCATCCATTTTGCGGTGACAAAGCCGGCAACGATCAACCCGACCGCAACCGCGGTGATCAGATCGACGAACACGGTCAGGCCAAGGGTGATGAACATCACCGCCACCTTGTCGCGCGGGGCATGGCGGATGCGCTTGAGATAGCTCCAGTCGATGATATCCCAGCCCACCTTGATCAGGATACCGGCCAGAACCGCATGCGGAATGACCTCGGCCAGCGGCCCGAGGCCCAGCACCAGCGACAGCAAGATCAGCGAATGCAGCGCCCCCGACACCGGCGTGCGCCCGCCGGCGCGCACATTGACCACGGTGCGCATGGTCGCCCCCGCACCGGGCAGCGCCCCCAGGAGCCCCGCCGCCATGTTGCCGATGCCCTGCCCGATCAGTTCGCGGTTGGAATTGTGGTGCGTGCGGGTGATGCTGTCGGCCACCAGCGAGGTCAGCAGGCTGTCGATGGTACCAAGAAGCGCCAGCACGAAGGCGGGCTGAATGACTTGCGTCAGGTCGGCGAGATTCACGCGCGGAACATGCAGGGGTGGCATCCCGGTCGGCACGTCGCCGATCACCGGCGCGCCAGAGAGCACGGTCAGGCTGAGCCCGGTTCCCACGATCAGCGCCGCCAGCGGCGCCGGGAAGATCGCCGCCAGCCGCTTGGGCCAGAAAACCATGATGCCAAGCGAAAGCACGGCAATCACGAAGGCGTGCAGGTTCATGGCCGAGAGCGCCGCGGGAAGGGCCGCCAGGGCGCCGGTGGGTCCGCCGGCGGCAGTGGGCGCCCCCAGAAACGGCAACAGCTGGATCAGGATGATGATGACGCCAATCCCCGACATGAAGCCGGAGATCACCGAATAGGGGGTATAGGAGACATACCGCCCGACCCGCGCGACTCCGAACAGCACCTGCAGGGCACCGCCCAGGAAAACGATGGTAAAGGCGGTTTCAAGGCTGTCGGCATATTGCGCGACGATTGCCCCCATGACCACGGTCATCGGCCCGGTCGGCCCGGAGACCTGCGCCGGCGTTCCGCCAAAGATGGCCGCAAAAAAGCCCACCGCGATGGCCCCGTAAAGCCCGGCGATCGGCCCCAATCCGGCTGCAACCCCAAAGGCCAGCGCCAATGGCAATGCCACGACAGCAGAGGTAATACCGCCAAAGATATCGCCCCGCAGGGCTTCCAGAGTGTAGCGCCGCATGGGGCCTCCCACGAATTTTGATGAGTCGCCCCTCTGTTACGACTCTGCGCGACCGATGTCACCCCCTCTCGGTAACCCGACGCAATCTTTCGGAAAATCCGTCTGCCGGGGGTGGTCTGGGGCGCGCGCCCCCTTGCGCCGGGCGGGATGTTCGGGTCATGTGGCCGCATGCAGGCCATGACCGCCCCCCGACAAAACCCGCTGGCTGGCGTCCTCTGGATGCTGGCAACCGGGCTCCTGTTCGTCGCAGTCAACGTGATCGTCAAGTCGGTGGGCACCTCGCTGCCCGCCCCCGAAGCGGCCTTTCTGCGCTTTGTCGCCGGGCTGATCCTGCTTTCGCCGGTTCTGCCGCGGCTGATCCGGGCGCGCCCCGGCAAGAAGGCGCTGGCGCTGTTCGGGGCGCGCGGCCTGTTTCACACCATGGCGGTGATGGCGTGGTTTTTCGCCATGGCCCGCATCCCGCTGGCCGAGGCCACCGCCATGAACTACATGAGCCCGGTCTATGTCACCCTGGGCGCCGCCCTGTTTCTGGGCGAACGCCTGGCGGCACGGCGCCTGATCGCGGTCGGCGTGGCGCTGCTGGGGGTGGTGATCATCCTGCGGCCGGGCTTTCGCGAACTGTCAAGCGGCCATTACGCACAGCTTTTCGCCACGCTCAGCTTTGCCGGCTCGTTCCTGGTGGCCAAACGGCTGGCCTCGGAGGTGCCGCCTTCGGTGGTGGTGGCCGCCCTTTCGGTTGCCGTGACCCTGGGCCTTCTGCCCTTCGCGATCTCGGTCTGGGTGCCCCCGAGCCTCAGCCAGGCCCTGTGGCTGGGCGCGGTGGCGGTGTTTGCCACCTCCGGGCACTATACCATGGCCCGCGCCTTCGCCGTGGCCCCGATCAGCGTGACCCAGCCGGTCACCTTCCTGCAAATCATCTGGGCAGTGCTGTTCGGCGTGATCCTGTTTGATGAACCGGTTGACCTTTGGGTGATCGTCGGCGGCACCATCATCGTCGCAGCGGTCAGCTTCATCGCCTGGCGCGAAGCCGTGCTGAAACGCCGCGTGGGGGCGCACCTGGCCCTGACCGACAGCAACACCCTTGCGACAAGCCAACCCGACCAGGGCAAGAACAACGGCTCTGCGCGCACCGCCAACAGACAAAATTGAAACGACCCGGAAAATCTCTCCATCAGCCCTTGTAGCCGCTGCGAATCTCGACTAAGTACCCCCTA
>CAZPDV010000278.1:0-2982 GCA_964585355.1 uncultured Aliiroseovarius sp. | reverse complement strand
CTTTCCAGACCATGACGAAGGCAAAGCTCATCATCGCGAAGAACGGCACCACCTCGAGCGACGAGAAGATCGAGCCGATCCACTGCCAATAGCCCGGCGTGCCGATCCAGTAATAATGGTGGCCGGTGCCCAGGATGCCGGAAAACAGCGCCGTGGCAACGATGATATAAAGCCATTTCTCGACGATCTCGCGGTCAACCCCGGTCAGCTTCAGGAGCAGGAAGGCCAGGATCGAGGCCATGACCAGCTCCCAGGTGCCCTCGACCCACAGATGCACCACGTACCACCAGAACATCTTGTCCACCGACAGGTTGCCGGGGTTGTAGAAGGCAAACAGGAACAGCAGAACCAGCCCCCACAGGCCCAGGAGCAGCACGTTGGTGATCGCGGTCTTGCGGCCCTGCAGCACCGTCATGGTGATGTTGTAGAGAAAGATCAGCGCCGCCACCACGATGCCCAGCTTGACCCAGAGCGGCTGTTCCAGGAACTCGCGCCCCTCCTTGCCCAGAAGCCAGTTGCCGTGAAACAGGTCAAAGGCATAGGTGACCACCACCCCGGCCGTGCCCAGCAGCAGGATCAGAAGCTGCACATAGGCCAGAAACGGCGATTGCAGCTCGCGCTCGGCCTCCTCGGGCACCAGGAAATAGGCAGCGCCGAAAAAGCCCAGCAGCAGCCACACGATCAGCGCATTGGTGTGGATCATGCGGATGATGTTGAACGGCACCGCTTCGGCATAGAAATTCGGGTTGATATAGATCCAGCCGGCCCACAGCCCGCCCAGCACCTGCACGGCGAAAATGGCCATGGCGGCGAGGAAGTACCAGTAGGCAACTCTTTGCGATTGGTATTTCATGTTGTCTCTCCTTGTCCCTGCTCAACCGGCGTCATTGGGCGGCCAGTTCTGCGCATTGATGGTGCCGACCCACAGGAAGAAATCCGCCAGGTCGCGGATCTCGTCATCGCTGAGGTTGAATTGCGGCATCTGCCGGCGCCCCTCGACCCCCGAGGGCTGCGCCTCCATCCAGCCCTTGAGCGTCTCGTAAGCCGCCTCGGGGTCATCGGCCACGCCCCAGCGGGCCATGACATTGCTCAGCTCCGGCGCGAAATAGGCGCCTTCGCCCAGGATGGTGTGACAATCGATGCAGGCATTTGCCTCCCACACCCGCTTGCCGCGCACCACCGAATCGCTCAGCCCGGCGGTGTTGGTCGAATGGTTCCTGATATAGCCCACGGAGTTCCACGACAGAAACGCGAAAATCGCTATGAAAAATAACGAGCCGCCGTAGAACACATTGCGCGCCATGGTTTTCGTCATGACTTCACGCATACGCCCTTCCTCCTTGGAAATGGTTGTCCGGGTTCAGGCATATCCGCTGAAAATCGCCCCGGCCTTGACTTTTGTTAAGAAGCCCGGCGGCGCCGCTCGCTAGAATCGAGCAGAACTCAAACCAGTCTGGAGGGCTATCAGAATGATTCTTTCAACTTTCGCCAAACGCCTCTCGGTCGCAGCGGTGCTGCTGCCGATGACGGTGGCCACCTTCGCGGTGACCGCCTCGGCCGGCGAGCGGGTGCTCAATGACGAGGAATTCGCCACCGCCAAGGGCATCTTCTTCCAGCGTTGCGCCGGCTGCCACGGGGTGCTGCGCAAGGGCGCGACCGGCCCGGCCCTGACCCCGGACGTGACCAAGGAGCTGGGCTATGACGGGGCGGTCAGCTTCATCACCTATGGCTCGCCCGCCGGCATGCCCAACTGGGGCACCTCGGGCGAACTGACCGAGGACGAGATCGACCTCATGGCCAATTACGTGATGATGGAGCCGCCGGTGCCGCCGGAATGGGGCCTGCCCGAGATGATGGACACCTGGAAGGTGATCGTTGCGCCCGAGGACCGGCCCACCGAAAAGATGAACGATTACAACATCGACAACATCTTCTCGGTCACCCTGCGCGATACCGGCGAGGTGGCGCTGATCGACGGCGATACCTTTGAAATCATCAACATCGTCAAGACCGGCTATGCGGTGCATATCAGCCGGGTGTCGGCCTCGGGGCGCTATATCTTCGTGATCGCCCGCGACGCCAAGGTGGACATGATCGACCTGTGGATGGAAAAACCCGACGTGGTGGCGGAAGTCCGGGTCGGGCTCGAGGCGCGCTCGGTCGAGACCTCCAAGTTCCCCGGCTACGAGGACAAATATGCCATCGCCGGCTCCTACTGGCCGCCGCAATACACCATCATGGACGGCGACACGCTCGAACCCCTGCGCGTGGTTTCGACCCGCGGCATGACCTCGGACACCGGCGAATACCACCCCGAGCCGCGGGTGGCCTCGATCGTGGCCAGCCATTTCAACCCGGAATTCGTGGTCAACGTCAAGGCAACCGGGCATACGCTGATGATCGACTATACCAACCTCGACAGCCTCAAGGTGACCGACATCGCCACCGACCGCTTCCTGCATGATGGCGGCTTCGACTCGACCGGGCGCTATTTCCTGGTGGCTGCAAACGCGGTCAACAAGGTGGACGTGATCGACACCAAGGACGACGCGCTGGTGGCCTCGATCGACACCGACGGCGTCAAGCCGCACCCGGGGCGTGGTGCCAACTTTGTCCATCCGGTCTATGGTCCGGTCTGGGCCACCTCGCATATCGGCGATGACACGATCTCGCTGATCGGGACCGATCCCGAGGGCCACCCGGACAATGCCTGGAAGCGGGTGCAGAACTTCTATGGTCTGGGCGGCGGGCAACTGTTCATCAAGACCAACCCCAATTCCGACCACCTCTATGTGGATGCGCCGCTGAACCCGGATCCCGAGCTTTCCGGCTCGGTTGCCGTGTTCACGATCAGCCAGATGGGCGAAGGCGAGCCTGAATATGTCACCCTGCCGATCGCCAAATGGGCCGGCATCGAGGGCGGCGGCCAGCCGCGCGTGGTGCAGCCTGAATTCAACATGGCCGGCGATCAGGTCTGGTTCT
>CAZPDV010000277.1:0-2989 GCA_964585355.1 uncultured Aliiroseovarius sp. | reverse complement strand
CGCTGGCGGAAAATGACTGAAACCGGGGGCGCAAGATAAATGAGGACAGGCCCTAAAGGAATGACAGCAAGGAGAGCGGATATGAGCGAAATTCCGGGAATGGTGGTGATGGGGGCCTCGGGCCGGATGGGGCGGATGCTGATCCGGGAAGTGGCGGAGAACCCGGCAGTGCGGCTGGTGGCGGCGCTGGAACGGCCGGGGCATGACTGGCTGGGCCGCGATGCCGGCGAGCTGGCGGGGCTGGGCGCACTGGGCGTGCCGGTCACCGACGACCCGCTCGAGGCGATTGCCGGGGCGCAGGCGGTGCTGGATTTCACGGCGCCGGCGGCGTCGGTGGAGATGGCCGATCTGGCGGCCCAGGCCCGGGCGGTGCATGTGATCGGCACCACCGGCTTTGAGGAGGCGGATCTTGAGCGGCTTCAACGGGCCGCGCGCCACGCCACCATCATCCGTGCCGGCAACATGAGCCTGGGGGTGAACCTGTTGACCCGGCTGACCCGGATGGTGGCCGAGGCGCTGGACGAGGCCTATGACATCGAGATCGTCGAAATGCACCACCGGCACAAGGTGGATGCGCCGTCGGGCACGGCGCTGATGCTGGGCGAGGCCGCGGCCGAGGGGCGCGGGGTGCAGCTGGCCAGGGTGGCGGAGCGCGGCCGCGACGGCGTGACCGGGCCACGCAAGCCGGGCGATATCGGCTTTGCCGCGTTGCGCGGTGGGGACGTGGTGGGAGAGCATGACGTGATCTTTGCCGCGGCGGGCGAGCGGATCGTGCTGCGCCATGTGGCCACCGACCGGGCGATATTCGCGCGCGGCGCGCTCAAGGCGGCGCTGTGGGGCATGGGGCAGAAGCCCGGCGAATACGATATGCTGGACGTGCTGGGGTTATAGCAGTTTCGCCCCGGCTGGCGTCGGGGCGACCGGGCGAGGGGCCAGCCCCTCGCGCTCCCCGGGATATTTCCGAACAGAAGAAGGGGCGGGCGGTTTTCAGGCGGCGAGGCCCTTGCTGCCCATTTCGAGGAATTTCTTGCGCCTGGCCTTGCGCAGCGCGTCGCCCCGGGCCTTTTTCATCAGCTTGGCGAGTTCCTGTTCCAGCGCCTTGCCCACGGCGGCGATGGTTGCTTCGCGGCCGCGCTGGGCGCCGCCCCTGGGCTCGGGGATGATGCGGTCGATCACGCCGAGTTTTTCCAGGTCCTGCGCGGTCAGGCGCATGGCTTCGGCGGCCTCGCGCATCTTTTCGCCGTCTTTCCACAGGATCGAGGCGCAGCCTTCCGGGCTGATCACCGAATAGATCGAATGTTCCAGCATCATCACCGTGTTGGCGGTGGCGAGCGCCACCGCGCCGCCCGAGCCGCCTTCGCCGATCACCACCGAGATCAGCGGCGATTTGAGCGACAGGCATTTTTCGGTGGCGCGGGCGATTGCCTCGCTCTGGCCGCGTTCTTCGGCGCCCTTGCCGGGATAGGCGCCGGGGGTATCGACCAGGGTGATCACCGGCAGGCCGAAGCGGTCGGCCAGGTCCATCAGCCGCATCGCCTTGCGATAGCCCTCGGGCCGGGCCATGCCGAAATTGCGCTCGATCCGCGAGGTGGTGTCGTTGCCCTTTTCCAGCCCGATCACCATGACCGGCACATCGCCCAGCCGCGCAAGCCCCCCCATCACCGCCTGATCGTCGGCAAAGTTGCGGTCGCCGGCCAGCGGCGTGAATTCGTCAAACAGCGCTTCGATGTAATCCTTGCAGTGGGGGCGTTCGGGGTGGCGGGCGACCTGGCATTTGCGCCACGGCGTCAGGCTGCCATAAAGCTCGTCCAGCATCGCCTCGGCCTTCTTGTCGAGCGCGGCGGCTTCGGCTTCGATGTCCACCTTGTCCTCGGCGGCCCGCGCCATGGCGCGCAGCTCCTCGGCCTTGCCTTCGATTTCCGCCAGGGGCTTTTCAAATTCGAGATAGATGGACATGGGGCCTCCGGTGCTTGTCGGGATCTATATGGCCAAGCTCGGGCGGGTTTGCAACAAGATGGCCCGGGCTGGGGGCTGGCGCGCAGTCGGGCCGGTTGAAACCGGGCCCAAATCGGAGGATAGTGGCGGCACTCGGGTTTCATAAGAGGTTTGTCATGCGACTGGTTCTTTCGGCTTGTGCCTTTTTCATTACCACCCTGCCGGCGTTGGCCCAGGAAATCGACTTTGGCGATGATGCCAGCCAATGGGCCAATGACGGGCAATGCGACGACATGCGGTTTCAGGGTGAGGGCATGACCCCAACCATTCTGCTGAAAAGCGATATTGGCCATGATGCCACCGATTGCCGCGATGCCTATGCGGCCGGGGCGCTGAGCCTGGTCGAGGGGGCCGGGCAGATGGCGCCGGGCGAGGCGGCAGAGCAGGGCATGCTGGCGGTGGATGCGGATGCCGGTATCGGGGTCGAGACCACGGGCCGGCTGAGCGGCGGCAAGGGGGGCAAGCTGTCGGCAGGGGCCGGGACGCCGCCGCCGGCGCCGGTTGCGGTGATGTTCGACGGGATCAATTTCGGTGACGATTCCGGCGAGTGGCCGAATGATGGCGAATGCGACGATCGGCGGTTTTTTGGCGCGGGCATGGCGGTGGGGCCGTCCTGGGCGACGCTGGGCAAGGATGCAAGCGATTGCGTTGCGGCCTACAAACAGGGCGCGATCAAGCTGTGGGACATGCAGGCCGCGCTGGCCGCGACACGGTGCGAGGCGATAGATTTCGGCGACGATAACGGCGACTATCCGCAGGATGGCGAATGTGACGATCTGCGCTTTGAAGGGCGCGGGGTGGCGATGCAGCTTTCGCCGGATGCGCGCGGGCATGATGCCAGCGATTGCCGGCAATTGTGCCGGTTTGGCGTGCTGGGGCTGCGCGATTATGACGGCTCCGGCGACCCCAGCGGGAACTGAAGCCGGCGCCTCAAGCGCCTCGGCGTGGGGATGTTCTGCCACGCCGAACATGCCGAAGCCCCGTGCCCGGCTCA
>CAZPDV010000276.1:0-3009 GCA_964585355.1 uncultured Aliiroseovarius sp. | reverse complement strand
AGCCGCAAGTTCGGCTTCGGCGCCCGCCAGACCATGAATCTCGCGCAACGGCTCTATGAGGCCGGTTACATCACCTATATGCGGACCGACGGCATCGACATGGCGCCCGAGGCCGTGGCCGCCGCCCGCGCCGAAATCAAGGCCCGCTATGGCGACAAATACGTGCCCGGCAAACCGCGCATCTACAAGAACAAGGCCAGGAACGCGCAAGAGGCGCACGAGGCCATCCGCCCCACCGACATGAGCGTGGACGCCGCCAGCCTTGCCCGGCTCGAAGCCGATCAGCGCAAGCTTTACGACCTGATCTGGAAGCGCACGCTTGCCAGCCAGATGGAAGGCGCCCGGATCGAGCGCACCACCGTGGACATTGCCAGCGCCGATGAACAGGTGCGCCTGCGCGCCACCGGCCAGGTGATGCTGTTTGACGGCTTCCTGCGGGTCTATGAGGAAGGCCGCGACGACAGCCCCGATGACACGCTGGTGGACGAGGACGACAAGCGCCTGCCCCAGATCATGGAGGGCGAGGCGGCCGACAAGCGCCGCATCACGCCCGAGCAGCACTTCACCCAACCGCCGCCGCGCTATACCGAGGCCACGCTTGTCAAGCGCATGGAGGAGCTGGGCATCGGCCGCCCCTCGACCTATGCCTCGATCGTCACCACCATCCAGGACCGCGGCTATGTGACCAAGGACAAGGGCCGGCTGATCCCCGAGGACAAGGGGCGCATCGTCACCATCTTCCTGCTCAACTTCTTTCGCAAATATGTGGGTTATGAGTTTACCGCCCAGCTGGAAGAGGACCTGGACAAGGTCTCGGCCGGCGAGCTTGACTACAAGGAAGTGCTGGCGCGGTTCTGGCGCGACTTTTCCGCCGCCATCGCTGAAACCAGCGAGCTGCGCATCAGCCAGGTGCTTGATGTGCTGGACGATGCCCTCGCCCCGCAGCTTTACCCGCCGCGCGAAGACGGCTCTGATCCGCGCCTCTGCCCCAAATGCGGCGAAGGGCAGCTGCACCTCAAATCCTCGCGCACCGGCGGTTTCGTCGGCTGTTCGCGCTACCCGGAATGTCGCTATACCCGCCCCATCGCCGGCGAAGGCGCCGAGGGCACCGACAAGCTGCTGGGGATGGATGGCGCCGATGAAATCTGGCTCAAATCCGGCCGCTTCGGCCCCTATGTGCAGCGCGGCGAACGCACGGACGACAACCCGAAACCCGCCCGCGCCTCGCTCCCCAAGGGCTGGAGCCCGGACGAGATGACGCTGGAAAAGGCGCTCACGCTCCTCAGCCTGCCGCGCCTGGTGGGCGACCACCCCGAAGGCGGCACCATCCACACCAATATCGGCCGCTATGGCCCCTATGTCATGTGGACCAGGGTCGGCGAGGACGGCAAGGAGCAGAAGATCTATGCCAATATCCCCGATGTGGAGGAGGTCTTTACCATCGGCATGAACCGGGCGGTCGAGGTGCTGGCCGAAAAGCTCGCCAAGGGGCCGGGGCGCGGGCGCCAGGCGGCAAAACCGCTCCGGGAACTGGGCGAGCACCCGGAACATGGCGGGCCGGTCAATGTCATGGACGGCCGCTATGGCCCCTATGTGAAATGGGACAAGATCAACGCCACCCTGCCCAGGGACATCAAGCCCGAAGACGTCACCCTGGAACAGGCGGTGGACCTGATTGCCGAGAAGGCCGCCAGGAAAGGCAAGAAGCCCGCGCGCAAGAAGGCGGCCGCGAAAAGAAAAACCACCGCAAGAAGCAAGGGCTGACCCCCTGCCGGGGCCGGAATGGTGGCAGCGGGCGGTGGCGCCCCCGGCCCCGAACCTGCCGTTACGTCGCGGCGCCGCAGCGCGGCAAATGTTTGACTTGCGCCGATACCCTCGCAATATAAGCGCGCGACCATCGGGAGGGTTCCATGAACAAGGTATATGACAATGCCCAGGCGGCACTTGCGGGGCTGTTGCAGGACGGCCAGACCATCGCCGCCGGCGGCTTTGGCCTCTGCGGCATCCCGGAGCTTCTGCTGGCGGCGATTCGCGATGCCGGCACCAGGGATCTGACCTTTGTCTCGAACAATGCCGGGGTGGACGATTTCGGCATCGGCATCCTGCTCAAGACCCGGCAGGTGAAGAAGATGATCTCGTCCTATGTGGGCGAAAATGCCGAATTCATGCGCCAGTATCTGGCCGGCGAGCTGGAGCTGGAATTCACCCCCCAGGGCACCCTTGCCGAAAAGATGCGCGCCGCCGGCCACGGCATCCCGGCCTTTTACACCAGGACCGGCGTCGGCACGGTGATTGCCGAGGGCAAGGAGCACAAGATGTTTCGCGGCGAAACATATATCATGGAAGAGGCGATCTTTGCCGATCTGGCCATCGTCAAGGCCTGGAAGGGCGACGAGACCGGCAACCTGGTGTTTCGCAAGACCGCCCGCAACTTCAACCCGCTGGCGGCGATGAGCGGCAAGGTCTGCGTGGCCGAGGTCGAAGAACTCGTGCCGGCCGGCAGCCTCGACCCCGACCTGATCCACCTGCCGGGGGTCTATGTGCACCGCATCATCCAGGGCGAACACGAAAAGCGCATCGAACAGCGCACGATCAGGGAGGGCTGAGCCATGGCCGAGCAAAAAGGCTGGGACCGGAACCAGATGGCCGCACGCGCGGCCCAGGAGCTGGAGGACGGCATGTATGTCAACCTGGGCATCGGCATCCCGACGCTGGTCTCCAACCATATCCCCGAGGGGGTGCATGTCACCCTGCAATCGGAAAACGGCATGCTGGGCATGGGCCCCTTCCCCACCGAGGACGAGGTGGACCCGGACCTGATCAATGCCGGCAAGCAGACCGTGACCGAACTGCCGCAAACCGCCTATTTCGACAGCGCCATGAGCTTTGGCATGATCCGCGGCGGCAAGATCGCCATGGCCATCCTGGGCGCCATGGAAGTCAGCCAGCACGGGGATCTCGCCAACTGGATGATCCCCGGCAAGCTGGTCAAGGGCATGGGCGGCGCCA
>CAZPDV010000275.1:0-3042 GCA_964585355.1 uncultured Aliiroseovarius sp. | reverse complement strand
ACGGTGACGCCAGCTTTTTGTTCCGCCATTTCCACCGAATCGGCAATCGCCTCGCGCGAGGCCAGGCTCGCGCGCATGCCCTCATGGCCCATGGCGATGCCGTCGGTCACGGTGATGGTGGTGAACTCGCGCGGGGTGCCGTGGGCCTCCTTGACGCCCATCTTGACCGCCTGCGCCTGCCGGTTCAGCGAAATGTTGCAGGGCGCGGCCTCGTTCCAGCAGGTGGCAACCCCCACCAGCGGCTGGTGGACCTCCTCCTCCGACAGGCCCATCGCATAGAGATAGGACCGATGCGGCGCCCGCTCGGGCCCCTCCGTCACGTGACGGCTGGGCAGTTTCGCTTTGTGTTGGTTGGAACCGGACATCTGAGCCTCCCTGAAATTCTCCCCTTCGGGATATTACCCTTGCCCGCCCTGCACAAGCGTTTTGGCGCCCGCCCCGGCCCGGTTGTGATTGCATTTGCCCCCTGCCCGCCTTATCTGGTGCAAAAGGCGCAAGCAGAGGCACCCGGCCCCATGAACTGGATCACCAACTACGTCAAACCCCGGATCAATTCGCTGTTTTCCCGGCGCGAAACGCCCGAAAACCTGTGGATCAAGTGCCCCGAATGCGGCACCATGATCTTTCACCGCGAATATGCCGAGTCCCAGCATGTCTGCCCCGAATGCGGCCACCACATGGCAATCTCGCCGCGCGAACGCTTCCAGGCGCTGTTTGACGGCGGCATCTTTACCGAGGTCGAAATCCCCGCGCCGGTGACCGACCCGCTGCAATTTCGCGATCAGAAGAAATATCCCGACCGCATGAAGGCGGCACAGAAAGCCACCGGCGAAAAAGAAGCGATGCTGGTGGCGGAAGGCGAGATCGGCCGCACCCCGATCATCGCCGTGGGCCAGGATTTCCGCTTCATGGGCGGGAGCATGGGCATGTATGTGGGCAATGCCATGATCGCCGCCGCCCAGCGCGCGGTCGATCTCAAACGCCCGCTGGTGCTGTTCTCGGCGGCCGGCGGCGCGCGCATGCAGGAGGGGATCCTCGCGCTCATGCAGATGCCGCGCACCACCATCGCGGTCGAAATGCTGAAAGAGGCCGGCCTGCCCTATATCGTGGTGCTGACCCATCCGACCACCGGCGGCGTGACCGCCTCCTATGCCATGCTGGGCGACGTGCAGATTGCCGAGCCGGGCGCGCTGATCTGCTTTGCCGGGCCGCGGGTGATCCAGCAGACCATCGGTGAAAAACTGCCCGAGGGCTTCCAGCGGGCCGAATACCTGCTCGACCACGGCATGCTTGACCGGGTGACCGCGCGCAAGGACCTCAAGGACGAACTGGTGACCATCCTGCGCATCCTCCTGCGCGAGACCCCGCGCGTGCATGGCGACCTGCCCGCACCCACGGCCGAGGCCCCGGCCACCAGCGCCAGCCCGGAACAGGCCCCGGAAAACCCTGCCGCACCGGCCGACGCGGGCGAGAAAGCCGAAAAAGCGGCAAAGGCGAAAAAGGGCCCCAACGCGGCGCTGAAGAAAGCCGCGAAAAAGTGACGCCGGCCAGGACCGACGCCATCCTCGAACGGATGATGGCGCTGCACCCCAAGATCATCGACCTGACGCTGGACCGGGTGCACCGCCTGCTGGCGGCGATGAACCACCCCGAGCGCCGCCTGCCGCCGGTCATCCACCTGGCCGGCACCAATGGCAAGGGCTCGACCCAGGCGATGATCCGCGCCGGGCTCGAGGCCGCCGGCGCCCGCGTGCATGCCTATACCAGCCCGCACCTGGCCCGCTTTCACGAGCGCATCCGCCTGGCCGGCACCCTGATCGACGAAGACAGGCTGGCCGACACGCTCGACCGCTGCCTTGCCGCCAATGGCGACGCGCCGATCACCTATTTCGAGATCACCACCGTCGCCGCCCTGCTGGCCTTTGCCGAAACCCCGGCCGATTACCTGTTGCTGGAGACCGGGCTGGGCGGGCGGCTGGATACCACCAACGTGGTCGAGCGGCCGGCGCTCACCGTCATCACCCCCATTTCCATCGACCACACCCAGTTCCTGGGCGAAACCCTGGCCGAGATCGCCGCGGAAAAGGCCGGCATCCTGAAACGCGGCGTGCCCTGCGTGGTCGGCCCCCAGTCCGACGCGGCGATGGCGGTGATCGAGGCCCGCGCCGAGGCGCTGGGCGCGCCGCTGATCGCCCATGGTCAGCACTGGCATGTTACGCGCGAGCGCGACCGGCTGGTGTTTCAGGACGAAACCGGGCTGCTCGACCTGCCCCTGCCCAACCTGATCGGCGCCCACCAGATCGACAATGCCGGCGCCGCCCTGGCCGCCCTGCGCGCCCTGGGCAAGGATGCCGCCGCCTGCGAGGCCGCGGTGACCCAGGCCTATTGGCCCGCCCGCATGCAGCGCCTGCGCACCGGGCCGCTGGTCAAGGCCGCCGGTCGCGCCGAGCTCTGGCTCGATGGCGGCCACAACCCGGCCGCCGGCGCCGCCCTGGCCGAGGTCCTGACCCAGCTGCCGCCACGCCCCACCCACCTGATCTGCGGCATGCTGGGCACCAAGGATGTGGCCGGCTTCCTGCGTCCGCTGGCCGGGGTTGCCACCGACCTGATCGCGGTCAGCATCCCCGATGAGCCCGCCACCCTGCCGGCCGGCAAGACCGCGGCGCT
The DNA here is from genome assembly GCA_964585355.1 of uncultured Aliiroseovarius sp. GTDB lineage: Bacteria > Pseudomonadota > Alphaproteobacteria > Rhodobacterales > Rhodobacteraceae > JAAEUB01. The sequence goes on along the minus strand of CAZPDV010000275.1, from coordinate 375 downwards.
CGCCGCCGAAGTCGGCCTGGCCGCCAGCACCGCCCCGGATCCGGCCAGCGCCATCGCCCGCATCACCACCCGCGACCCGGCCGCCCGCATCGTCATCTGCGGCTCGCTCTACCTTGCCGGCCAGGTGCTTCGCGAGAACGGCTGAAACACGGGCAAAATGCCTCCCACATCATCCGTGATCACAAAAAAATTTTTCAATCGTCCCAAGCTTCTCCGGCTTTTCCGATTCAACCCACGGAAACGACTCACTTTTTCGCCCCCGTGCGAATCACCGGCTTCCACCCCACATAATATTGACGAAACCAAATAAATAACACTATATATTGATCCATGGGTCAACGAACCCGAATAATTTTCAAAACCTGTCGAGCAAGA
>CAZPDV010000274.1:0-3044 GCA_964585355.1 uncultured Aliiroseovarius sp. | reverse complement strand
TGACCACCGGGGCCTTCGCCGCCATGTGCGGCCATGCGCCGATGCCGGTTACCCCGCGCGCCGATAGCGACGTGGCCTGGCTGTTTTATACCTCGGGTACCACCGGCAAGCCCAAGGGGGTCCAGATCACCCACCGGATCCTGCTGGTCGCGTCGCTTGCCTATACCACCGATGTGGACGAGGTGCATCCGGGCGACGCCGCCTATTACATGGCGCCCATGAGCCACGGCGCGGGCTTTTACATCCCCATCCATATCCTGCGCGGCGCCCGCCATATCTGCCCGCAAAATCCGGGTTTTGACGAGGCCGAGCTGCTTGAAACCGCGGCCAGGGCCGGGCCGCTGCACATGTTCATGGCGCCGACCATGGTGCGCCGCTTCACCGATTTTGCCCGCGCCGCCGGCGACCGCGCGCCGGGCATCCGCAGCATCGTTTATGCCGGCGGCCCGATGTATCTGGCCGATATCATCGACGCGGTGGACTGGTTCGGCCCGAAATTCATCCAGGTCTATGGCCAGGGCGAATGCCCGATGGCGATCACCGTCCTGACCCGCGACGAGGTGGCCGACCGCAGCCATCCGCGCTGGCGCGAGCGCCTTGCTTCGGCCGGGCGGGCGCAATCCGCCGTCGAGGTGGCGATCGGGGATGCGACCGGTGCCCTGCTGCCGCCCGGCGAGATTGGCGAGATCATGGTCCGCGGCCTGCCGGTAATGCCGGGCTACTGGAAAAACCCCGAGGCAACCGCCGAGACCCTGGTCAATGGCTGGCTGATGACTGGCGACATGGGGTTTCTGGACGCGGACGGCTACCTGACCATCCGCGACCGTTCCAAGGACATGATCATCTCGGGCGGCTCCAACATCTATCCGCGCGAGGTCGAAGAGGTGCTGCTCACCCACCCAGAGGTGCACGAGGTGTCGGTGGTGGGGCGTGCCTCCGAGGAATGGGGCGAAGAGGTGGTGGCATTCGTGGTTCCAACCGGTGAAACCCCGCCCCCGCCGGAAGAGCTCGATGCGCTCTGCCTTGCACAAATCGCACGTTTCAAGCGCCCGAAAGCCTATTTCTACCTGTCGGAATTGCCAAAAAACAACTACGGCAAGATTTTGAAGCGGCAACTGCGCCGGGCGCTGGAAAAGGGTCAATATGACTGACCCGGCAGGGTGCGCCGGTGGCGGTTTCGCCTGAATTGTTCCATATTTCCGGCGGATTTTCCTGTCAGAAAGGCGGTCATCCCCGAAGCCCTCGTCAAAGGTATGACGCATGAGCGAAAAACCCGCGCAAAATCCCCCCGCTCCCGCCATTTCCATCCGGATAAGCCACGTTATCCCGGTGCTTGGCATTTTCTCGGCGCTGCTGATCGCGGGCGGGCTGTTTGCCAATCTGGGGGCTTTCTGGATGGACGCCCCTTCTGCCTTGATGACAAGCATCTTCAATGCGTTTCAGCTGGATAACGAGGGAAATATTCCCACCTGGTATTCCAGCATGTTGTTGGCAATCAACGGTTTTTTCCTGTTGCTGCTGGGCGCGGCGACGCGGCGGGCACAGCTGCCGGACGGGCGCTACTGGAGCGTGCTGGGGGGCATATTCCTGGTGCTTTCGCTGGATGAAACCGCCAGCATCCACGAACATATCGGCCTGATCGTGTCCCGCTTTACCGATGGCAGCGGCACGGTGCCCTTCGGCTGGACACTGGTGGCCATGCCGCTGATGATTCTTCTGGCCGCGATCTATCTGCGGGCCCTGTTCCGCCTGCCGCGCCGCGCGTGCTGGCTGATCGTGACCTCCGGCCTGCTCTATGTGGGCGGCGCCATGGGGTTCGAAATTCTCGGCTGGATTTTCCAAGGCTTCTGGCCGGGCTGGAGCCCCAGCTACATGATGCTGACCTTCACCGAGGAAACCCTGGAATTTTCCGGCCAGACCCTGTTTGCCTATACCCTGCTTGGCCTGCTGCGCCAGCGCGGCGCGCATTTCGCGTTCACATAGCCGCCTGAACCGGCGGCCCCCTTCCGAACGCCCCTTTCATCTTTCTGCAAATACTCCGGGGGTGTGGGGGCCGGCCCCCACCCGGGTCGCCCCGGCGCGCGCCGGGGCGAAACCCTTACCTGTTCAGCCGCCCCTCGATCAGCTGATCCACCACCGACGGATCCGCCAGGGTCGAGGTATCGCCCAACTGGTCCTGTTCATTGGCGGCGATCTTGCGCAGGATCCGGCGCATGATCTTGCCGGAGCGGGTCTTGGGCAGGCCGGGGGCCCACTGGATCAGGTCCGGCTTGGCGATCGGGCCGATTTCCTTGCGCACCCAGTCGGACAGTTCCTTTTTCAGGCTGTCCTCATAGGTCTCGCCCTCCATCAGGGTCACATAGGCGTAAATCCCCTGTCCCTTGATGTCATGCGGGAAGCCCACCACCGCCGCCTCGGCCACTTTCGGGTGGCTGACCAGCGCGCTTTCGATCTCGGCCGTGCCCATCCGGTGGCCGGACACGTTCAGCACGTCATCGGTGCGCCCGGTGATCCAGTAATAGCCGTCCTCGTCGCGCCGGCAGCCATCTTCGGGGAAGTAATAGCCCTTGTGCGCCTGGAAATAGGTGTTGACGAAGCGCTTGTGGTCGCCCCAGACCGTGCGCATCTGGCCGGGCCAGCTGTCGGCGATGGCCAGCACCCCCTCGGCCGGGTTGCCCTCGATCACTTCCGAGGTCATCGGGTTCAGCACCACCGGCTTGACGCCAAAGAACGGCGTGCAGGCCGCCCCCGGCTTGGTCGGGATCGCGCCGGGCAGGGGGGTGAGCATGTGGCCGCCGGTTTCGGTCTGCCACCAGGTATCGACGATCGGGCAGCGCTCCTTGCCCACCACCCGGTGATACCACAGCCAGGCCTCGGGGTTGATCGGCTCGCCCACCGTGCCCAGGAGCTTCAGCGAGGAAATGTCATGCGCCTCGACCGGGGCTTCGCCATGGGCCATCATCGCCCGGATCGCGGTGGGGGCGGTATAGAACTGGTTGACCTTGTGCTTTTCCACCACCGCCCAGAACCGCCCGGCATCCGGG
>CAZPDV010000273.1:0-3057 GCA_964585355.1 uncultured Aliiroseovarius sp. | reverse complement strand
GCTCGGCCATGCGCAGGCGCAAAAGCGTGTAGAGCCCGGCCGCCGTCTTGTGGTTGATGCCCACCAGCGCGGCAGCGCGATCGGCGGTGATATCGAGGGCGAAAAGGCGCAGCAGATCGCGAAATTTCCGCTCGGAAATTCTCCCCCGAAACAGATAGCAGTTTTTCTGAGCCATATGAATACCTTAGCATGGGCTCAGAACACCTCAACTGGAATAGACCCTTCCCGAAAATACTCCCGCCGGAGGCCCCGGCGTCAATGTGCCTCGGCCCAGTTGGCGCCCACGCCCGCATCCACCACCAGCGGCACGTCCAGCTTGACCGCAGGCTCTGCCGCCCGCTCCATGACCCGCCGGGCGGTGGCGATCAGCGCCTCCACCGCCGGCTCTTCCACCTCGAAGATCAGCTCGTCATGCACCTGCAGCAGCATGGTCGCCGGCAGGCCGGCAATCGCCGCCGGCATATGCACCATGGCGCGCCGGATCACGTCGGCGGCGCTGCCCTGGATCGGCGCGTTGATCGCCGCGCGCCGGGCAAACCCCGCGCGCGGCCCGCGGGCGTTGATCTCGGGGGTATGAATGCGCCGGCCGAACAGGGTTTCGACAAAGCCATGCGCCTTGGCGTCCTCGACGGTCTTGTCCATATAGGCGCGGATGCCGGGAAAGCGCTGATAATAGCGGTCGATGAATTCCTGCGCCTCGGTGCGCGGAATGCGCAGGTTGCGGGCCAGCCCGAAGGCGGAAATCCCGTAGATCACCCCGAAATTGATCGCCTTGGCGCGGCGCCGGATCTCCGGGGTCATCTGTTCCAGCGGCACGCCGAACATCTCGGAGGCGGTCATGGCGTGGATGTCGAGCCCCTGGTGAAACGCCTCTTTCATGGTGTCGATATCGGCCATTTGCGCAAAGATCCGAAGCTCGATCTGGCTGTAATCGAGGCTGACCAGCTTGCGCCCCTCCTCTGCGACAAAGGCCTCGCGGATGCGCCGGCCGGCTTCCGAGCGCACCGGGATGTTCTGCAGGTTCGGGTCGGTCGAGGCCAGCCGCCCGGTGGCGGCGCCGGCGATGGAATACGAGGTATGCACCCGCCCGGTTTCGGGGTGGATATGCGCCTGCAGCGCATCGGTATAGGTGCTTTTCAGCTTGGAAATCTGGCGCCAGTCCAGCACCCTGGCGGCCAGTTCCGCCCCCGGCCCGCCCTCGGCGGCGATGTCTTCGAGCACCTGCGCGCCGGTGGCATAGGCGCCGGTCTTGCCCTTCTTGCCGCCCTCGATGCCGAATTCGTCAAACAGGATCTCGCCCAGCTGCTTGGGGCTGCCGACATTGAATTCGCGCCCGGCCAGCTGGTGAATTTCCGCCTCCAGCCCGGCCATCTGCCCGGCAAAGGCCTGGGACATGCGCGCCAGCACCTGGCGGTCGACCTTGACCCCGGCCATCTCCATCGCCGCCAGCACCGGCACCAGCGGCCGCTCCTCGGTTTCATAGATCCGGGTCACCTGCGCCCGGTGCAGGCCGGGCTTGAGCACCTGCCACAGCCGCAGGGTCACGTCGGCATCCTCGGCGGCATATTTCACCGCCTCTTCGATCGGCACCCGGTCGAAGGTGATCGCCGCCTTGCCGCTGCCCAGCAGCGACTTGATCGGGATCGGCCGGTGGTCGAGATAGCGCTCCGAGAGCGTGTCCATGCCGTGCCCGTGCAGGCCGGCAAATTGTGCATAAGACAGCAGCATGGTGTCGTCGATCGGGGCGAGGTCGAGCCCGAGGCGGGCGAAAATCTTGGCGTCGTACTTGATGTTCTGGCCGATCTTCAGGATCGAGGGGTCGGCCAGCACCGGCGCCAGCGCCGCCAGCACCTCGTCCGCCGGCATCTGCCCCGGCGCCAGCCCGGTGGCGGCAAACAGGTCATCGCTGGCCGCCGCCTTGTGGGTCAGCGGGATGTAACAGGCCTGCCCCGGCGTGACCGCAAGCGAGATGCCGACCAGTTCGGCGCGCATTTCGTCCAGGCCGGTGGTTTCGGTATCCACCGCCACCAGGCCGCGCTGGTAAATCCGCGCGATCCAGCGATCCAGCGCGGCGCGCTCGCGCACCCATTCATAGCTGTCCGGCTCGAACGGCGGCAAGGGCGGCAGGTCGGGGGCGGGTTCGGCCTCGGGCGGCTCGGGGATGTCGGTTTCCTCCACCCCCAGCTTTTTCGCCACCCGCCGGGTCAGGCTGCGAAACTCCATCCGGCTGAGGAAGGACAGGAGCGCCTCCGGCTCGGGGTCGCGCACTTCCAGCGAATCCAGGTCGCGCTCCAGCGGCACATCGTCCACCAGCCGCACCAGCTCGCGCGACAGCCGGATCTGGTCGGCATATTCGATCAGGGTCTGGCGCCGCTTGGGTTGCTTGATCTGGTCGGCATGGGCCAGCAGGGTGTCCAGGTCGCCATATTCGCGGATCAGCAAGGCCGCGGTCTTGATGCCGATGCCGGGCGCGCCGGGGATGTTGTCAACGCTGTCGCCGGCCAGGGCCTGCACATCCACCACCTTTTCCGGCGGCACCCCGAACTTGGCCTCGACCCCCTCGCGGTCGATACGGGTGGATTTCATCGGATCGACCATCTCGACCCCGCCGCCCACCAGCTGCATCAGGTCCTTGTCGGAACTGACGATCGAGGCACGCCCGCCGGCCTCGCGGGCCTGGCGGCTGAGGGTGGCGATGATGTCGTCGGCCTCGTAGCCCTCCTTTTCGATGCAGGCAATGTTGAAGGCGCGGGTGGCCTCGCGGGTCAGGGGGAATTGCGGCACCAGATCCTCGGGCGGGGGCGGGCGGTTGGCCTTGTAGGCGGGATAGATCCGGTTGCGGAAGGTGGTGCCGGAATAGTCGAAGATCACCGCCACATGGGTCGGCGCGTCCGGGCCGGTGGCGTCCTCGACCATCTTGTAGATCATGTTGCAGAACCCGGCCACGGCGCCGATCGGCAGCCCGTCCGAACGCCGGGTCAGCGGCGGCAGCGCGTGATAGGCGCGAAAGATGAAGGCCGATCCGTCGATCAGGCTCAGATGGCAGCCCTTGCCGAA
>CAZPDV010000272.1:0-3100 GCA_964585355.1 uncultured Aliiroseovarius sp. | reverse complement strand
GGCCACCGCGGCATCTGCATTCGCCACCTGAGTGGCAAGGAAATTGTCGATCACGCCGATACCGGTGCCACCGAACGTGTCGCTGACATAATCGCTGATCGCGCCGGGGGTGGACAGCACGTTATCCTTGACCACCCTGGTGCGGAAGGTCACATCCCTGCCCCAGACGATGGCATCGCTTACCGTGATCGAGGCCCGCCCCACCAGCAGCGGCGCCGTGGACAAATCCACCGCATCGTCCATATGCGCATCCAGCAGGATATCGCCGCCGGCAAAGCCGTTATTGGCAAAGGCCAGCAGGGCCGCGCCGGAGAGCACCGAAATTTCCGGCGCCTCAAGGGTCAGGTTGCCGGAATCGCCCTGAGACTGATCCCGGAACGGGTCGCTCCCCGCACCGATATCGCGGGTCGAAATCACCACGCCCGCAGCCACGGTAATCCGCTCGCCAGCCTGCAGGTTGTAATCGGCACCGGCAGTGTCCACGTCAGCCGTGACCTCGATCACCAGCGGGTCCACCAGCACCTGGCCGCCATTGCCCATCATCGACCAGGCGCGCAGCTCGCCGCTCAGCCGGACCAGATCGACCCCGGAAAATTCGACAAATCCGCCATCACCGGCCCCAAGAGCGGCGGCCGAAACCACCGCGCCAGCATCCAGAAAGGCCGAACCATCGGCAAACAGCCGCACCGTGCCCCCGGCCCCGGCGCCAAGCCCTTCGGCCCCGACCAGGGCATCGTGTTGAAGCCGGATATCGCCTCCGGCATGGATGTCGATCGTCCCGCCGGCACCGGTCGAGCCCGCGCTGACCCGCGCCCCCGGTGCAAGGCTCAGATTGCCACCGGCGCGCAGGCTGATATTTCCCGTATTCACGGCGGCGGCGATCACCCCGGCCCGCTCCCCCGCCGCCAGCTCGCCGGAAATGGCAATGTCGCCGCCAGCGCTCAGGCGGACGAACTCGCCAGCGGCCACCTGCCCGGCAATATCAATGTCGCCCGCCCCCTGCGGCGCAGACCCGTCCGCAAGCGCGGACACCATCGCCGCATCTATCGCCCCTTCCAGAAAACCCGCCTGCGGCGTGGCCATTCCCACCGACCCCGCGACGATCTCGCCCCCCGCGGTTACGGCAAAGCCATCGGGGTTGACCAGGATCATCTCACCGCCGACCGTGCCGCCGGTCACGCCCTGCAACAGCCCTGAAATCTGGCTGCGGCCACCGCCCATGATGTTGACGGTCCCGATATTGCCGCCGGGGGTATGAATATTGACCGTCTCTCCGGTCGCGACGCCGAAGCTGGAGAAGCTGTTGACCCCATAACCGGATACCACCGTGGCAGTGGAAATGTCGGTCACCCCGCCGCCGGTCACGACCGTGGTTCCGGTTCGGCCATCGGGGACGATCGGATCGGCCATCACCTGCCAGGCCGGGGCAAGCGCCAGAATGGCCGACAGGAATATCCTGCCGCCAACCCGTCCATGTTCACGCAACTTTACCAACCAGACCTTCGACGTCGGCATCAATGCTTCCCGGACTTTCAAATTCTTCATCAAACTTCCAAACCGCTCCCGTCTTGAAATGCGCATACGGGTGTCAACTCGAATCATCATAAATATCTGTTGCATTCCGCACATCCGCCGAATGTTCTATGTTCCTGCAATTTGCGCCTGTGGCTTGACGAAACCACGAAACTCGGCAAGCCTGAACCGGCGAACAGGTTAGTGGATTACCAATCATGAGGCATAGATCAGGCCGCGATCAGCTACAGAAAACGCTGGATTCCATCTATGAAGCGGCGGTGACACCAGCCCGATGGGACGGCACCATCAACGCTCTGGCCGATTTCTGCGGGCTGGGGGTAGGCAGCCTCGTGGTCGTGGACCCCAGCCTCGAGATGACCAGGGTGCGCGCCCCGCGCGCCGACCCCAGGGTGGTTGCCGAGTACGACACATATTGGTGGGCCAAGGATCCCAGCATCGACAACACCCGCGACCTGCCCGTGGGGCAGATACATGTCATGAACCCGGAACAGCGGCGCAGCTTCCTGAGCTCACAGTACCATAACGAATTCTGGCGCCACTCCGACATGGGGTCCGAACGGATCTGCACCAACCTGCTGACATTCGGACAAGGTTCCTTTGCCAACCTGACCCTGCTTGCAAGCCGCAAGAATGACGTGATCTCGAGCGATTCCCATGAAAATTTTTCGCACCTTGTCCCCCACCTCGTGCGCGCCATGGGGATCTCGCGGGATCTGCAAATGCTGACCCTGACAAGGCGCGCGGCGGAATGCCGGCTCGAAGAACAGGCGCTTTTCGCCATTCCAGTCGATCGCTTCGGCCGCCCCATCGGCGAAGCCGAAGAAGCCGAGCACGCCCTTCGCTCCTTTCCCTTCCTGCGGCTTGTGGGCGGGGTGCTCAGCCTGAGCGACAAGCAAGCGGCCGACCGGCTGGCCCGGCTGATCCACCAATGCGCAGAGCCTTCCGGGGAGCCTCCGGGCGGGATCGTGTCGCTGCCTGCAGTCGACAATGAATCCGGGTTCACGATCAAGATCATCCCGTTCAGAATCGGCGACCGGGCCACGAACCGGGTACTGCTGACAGAGCCTGCGGCCTTGCTCCTCATCAGCCCTGAAAGCGCTCCCCTCCGGTCGAATCCCCCGCAGACCCTGCAGGAAAAATACCACCTGACCCCGGCGGAAACCCGCGTCGCCCTGGAACTGCTCAATGGCGGCGGACGGGAAGCGGTAGCAAAACGCCTGGACATTTCCGTGGCAACGGTCCGAACGCATCTTTCCCGGATTTTCGAGAAAACCCATGTCCGCCGCCAGTCCGAACTCGTGGCGCTGATCCTGTCGCTGTAAATCGCCAGGAAACCCGGCCCGCGCCGCACGGCCGAACAGCCCCGTATCGAAGATGAACCCGCAGTCGCTTCCGCCAATCCCCGCCCGCGCTTTTCTTCCCCCGCCCCCTTGCGCGCGCCCCCAGGGAACGGATAAACAGCCGGCACGGAGAGGTGGCCGAGTGGTCGAAGGCGCACGCCTGGAACGCGTGTAGGCGGGAAACCGTCTCCAGGGTTCGAATCCCTGTCTCTCCGCCACCGTCC
>CAZPDV010000271.1:0-3107 GCA_964585355.1 uncultured Aliiroseovarius sp. | reverse complement strand
ATTCAGGAGCGCACCGGCACCACCTTTGTCATCGTCACCCACGATCAGGAGGAGGCCATGACCGTGGCCAGCCGGGTTGCGGTGATGGACCATGGCAAGATGGTCCAGGTGGACACGCCCGCGGTCATCTACGAGATGCCAAATTCCGAGTATGTCGCGGATTTCATTGGTGAAATAAACATCTTCAGGGGAAATGCCTGCACCCCCAAAGACGGCTTTTGCGAGATCAGCTTTGCCGAGGGGCTGGCGCCGATCCGGGCCGCCGCGCCCGAGGACCTGCACGATGGCGGCCAGGTTTCCTTTGCCATTCGCCCGGAAAAGGTGCTGATCAGCCCCGAGCGTCCGGTCGAGCGGGTCAATGCCTATCAGGGCAAGGTGATCGACATCGCCTATCTGGGCAATATTTCGACCTATCATGTGGAGCTTGAGGGCGGTCAGAGGGTCAAGGCACAGGCCGCCAATACCCGGCGGATTCAACGCCGTTCGATCACCTGGGAAGACACGGTCTGGGTCAGCTTTACCGACACGGCCGGCGTGGTGCTGACCCGATGATGCGCCGTTTCTTCCTGATCGCCGTTCCCTATGCCTGGCTGCTGGCGCTGTTTCTGGTGCCGTTCCTGATCGTGGTGAAGATTTCGCTTTCGGATCAGGCGCTGGCGATCCCGCCCTATACCCCGACGCTGGACCTCGGCCAGGGCTGGCAGGGGATCAGGGACTGGGCCTCGGGGCTCGACCTTGAAAACTACTGGTTTCTGACCGAGGACAACCTTTACTGGAAGGCCTATCTCTCAAGCCTCCAGATCGCCGTGCTTTCCACCATCCTGACCCTGCTGGTGGGCTATCCCATAGCCTATGGCATGACCCGGGCGCCGGACGAGTGGCGCCCGACCCTGATGATGCTGGTGATCCTGCCGTTCTGGACCTCGTTCCTGATCCGGGTGTACAGCTGGAAGGCGATCCTCAGCCAGGAGGGGTTGCTCAACCAGTTCCTGCTGTGGCTGGGCGTGATTCACGAGCCGCTGATCATCCTCAACACCACCACCGCAGTCTATATCGGCATCGTTTACACCTATCTGCCCTTCATGGTGCTGCCGATCTATGCGGCGCTTGAAAAGCTGGACGATTCGCTGCTGGAAGCGGCCGAGGACCTGGGCTGCTCGCGCCGGCAGGCGTTCTGGCTGGTGACGCTGCCCCTGTCGAAACAGGGTATCATCGCCGGCTCTTTCCTGGTGTTCATCCCGGCCATGGGCGAGTTCGTGATCCCGGCGCTGCTGGGCGGCTCGCGCACCCTGATGATCGGCAAGGTGCTGTGGGAGGAGTTCTTCTCGAACCGCGACTGGCCGGTGGCATCCGCGGTGGCGGTGGTGCTGTTGCTGCTGCTGATCGTGCCGATCATCCTGTTTCAGCGCAACGAGCAGAAAAACCGGGAGGCCGAGGGATGAGAAAGCTCAGCTGGTTCAATGTCACTTCGCTGACCCTCGGGCTGGCATTCCTGTACCTGCCCATGGTGATCCTGGTGATCTATTCGTTCAATGGCGGCAAGCTGGTCACGGTCTGGGCCGGGTTTTCGACCAGGTGGTATGGCGCGCTGCTGCACGACACCGCCTTTCTCAAGGCCGCCTGGGTGACGCTCAGGGTGGCGGTGATCTCCTCTACCGTGGCCACAATTCTGGGCACCATGGCGGCGATCGTGCTGGTGCGTTCGGGGCGGTTCCTGGGGCGCACCCTGTTTTCCGGCATGATCTATGCGCCGCTGGTGATGCCCGACGTGATTACCGGGCTGGCGCTCCTGCTGCTGTTCATCGCCATCGGCATGGATCGCGGCATCACCACCATCATCCTGGCGCATATCACCTTCTCCATGTGCTTTGTGTCGGTGGTGGTGTCCTCGCGCCTGGCCTCGTTCGACCAGTCGCTTGAGGAGGCGGCGCTCGACCTCGGGTGCAGCCCGTTTGACGCCTTTCGCTCGGTCACCCTGCCGATCATCGCGCCGGCGGTGGTGTCGGGCTGGCTGCTGGCCTTTACGCTTTCGCTGGACGACCTGGTGATTTCCTCCTTCACCTCGGGGCCGTCTTCGACCACCCTGCCGATCAAGATCTTTTCGGCGGTGCGGCTGGGGGTCAACCCCGAGATCAACGCGCTTTCCACCATCATGATCGGGATCGTCTCGGTCGGGGTGATCAGTGCCTCGCTGCTTTCAAAACGCGCGATCGCGCGCCGGCAGCGCGAAGAACAGGAAGCTTTCGGCTCATGAATTTTCTGCAGGAATATGCCGCCCATATCGCGCTGCATGGCCGGCCCGAGCGGGTCGAGCTGATGCTGTGCGACCTCAATGCCATCCTGCGCGGCAAGTGGTTGCCGGGCGAGGACGAGGCCAAGCTGGCCGAGGGGGCGGTGCGCCTGCCCCTGTCCACCTATGCCCCCAATATCCTGGGCGAAGAGGTCGAGGCGACCGGGCTGGGCATCATCGTCGGCGACCCGGACGGGCGGGTGGTGCCGGTGGCGGGCTCGCTCAGGCCGATGCCCTGGGCCGGGCCACGGGTGGCACAGGTCCAGGTCGAGATGACCGCCCCGGACGGCGCCATTCCGTTCACCTCGCCGCGCGGGCGGCTGGCCGAGATGCTGGCCCGGTTTCAGGCGCGCGGGCTCACGCCGGTTCTGGCCACCGAGATGGAGTTTTACCTGGTGCAGCCCCGCGCCCGGCCCGAGGATCCGCCCCAGCCGCCCGAACACAGCCCGCGGGCGCAGAATTACGACCTCGAGGTGCTGGGCAAGCACCAGCGGGTGCTCGATGACATCCTGGCCGCCGCCGATGCCCAGGGCATTCCCACCGACACCCTGATCGCCGAATATGGCCCCGGTCAGTTCGAGGTCAATTTTCACCATACCGATGACGTGATGTTTGCCGCCGACATGGCGTTGTGGTTTCGGCGGCTGGTGCGCGGCGTGGCCCGCCGGCACAGGCTCGAGGCCACCTTCATGGCCAAGCCCTATGCCGATCATCCCGGCAACGGCATGCATGTGCATGTGAGCGTGGTCGATGCCGAGGGCAACAACATTTTCGATGCCGGCGGGGCGCTTTCCGACCGGCTCAGGGCGGCGATTGG
>CAZPDV010000270.1:0-3132 GCA_964585355.1 uncultured Aliiroseovarius sp. | reverse complement strand
CCAACCCAGCCCCCCATGCCCCCGCCCCCGCCCCCGCTCAAGACCACTTCCCTGCGTGACCGGCTGCTGTTCCTGGCCCTGATCGGGCTGGTCATCCTGGGCCTGGTCGGTGCCGCCGCCGCCACCGGCTGGGCCGAGGTCTGGGAACAGATCCGCCAGATACGCGGCTGGCAATTCGCCGCCCTGCTGGGCCTGTCCCTGGTCAACTACCTTGCCCGCAGCCTGCGTTGGCACCTGTTTTCACGCAAGCTGGGGCTTGCCACCACCCTTGCCCAGGACATCCGGTTCTTTCTTGGCGGTTTTGCCATGTCGGTGACGCCGGGGCGGGTGGGAGAGCTGGTGCGCATGCGCTGGATCCGGCGCGAAACCGGCTGGAGTTTTGAGCGCACCGCGCCGCTGATGCTGGCCGACCGGGCCTCGGACCTGGCGGCGATGGGGGTGCTGCTGGCGCTGGCGCTGGCCTTGTCGAAGAATGGTATCGCCTACGGGGCGCCGGTGGCGGGGCTGGCGCTGACCGGCGCCTTCATCGCCACCCGGCCGCAGCTTCTCAACGCCCTGGCCGGGCTGGGGTACCGCGCCACCGGACATTTTGCGCGCCTGTTCGTGCAGCTGCGCCGGGCGGCGCGGTCGCTGTCGCGGTTTTCCGGGCCGGGCCTGATGGCGGCGGCGGCGGCCCTGGGCGCCTGCGGCTGGCTGGCCGAGGGGGCGGCTTTCCACCTGTTGCTGTCGTGGATGGGGGCTGATATCGGGCTGGCCAAGGCCACGGCGATTTTCATATTCTCGGCGCTGGCGGGGGGGCTGACCGGCGCGCCCGGCGGGGTCGGCGGGGCCGAGGCGGCGATGGTGGCGCTGCTGGTGCTGGAAGGCGTGCCGATGGAGGTCAGCCTGCCGGCCACGGCAATCATCCGGGTAACCACCCTGTGGTTTGCCATCGGCATCGGGCTGGTGGTGTTTCCATGGGCGGAACGACACAGTTTGCGAGGGAAGCATGCGCTGGAAAGAAACTGACTATGCCGGCTGGGGCCGGGTGCAAAGGGCGCATGGGCTGATCGCCCGGCCCGAGAAGGTCTCGGCGCTCAAGGCCGACCTGGCCGAGGGCATGGCGCCGGCGATCGGCATGCGCCGCTCCTATAACGACGCACCGCTCAATTCCGGCGGCCGGGTGATCGACATGACCCGGCTCGACCGCATCCTGTCCTTCGATGACAAGACCGGCGTGCTCGAGGCCGAGGCCGGCATCCGGATCGGCGAGCTGGCGCGCCTGTTCGCCCCCCGGGGCTGGATTCCCACCATCATGCCGGGCACCGGGCTTGCCACGCTGGGCGGCTGTATCGCCCAGGATGTTCACGGCAAGGCGCACCATATCGACGGCTCTTTCGGCCAGCATGTGAAATCGGTGACCCTGCTGCAGGGGGACCGGCGGGTGGTGGCGACGCCGGCCCGCAACAAGGCGCTGTTTCGCGCCACCATGGGCGGGGTCGGCCAGACCGGGGTGATCCTGTCGGCAAAAATCCAGATGACGCCGTGTCCCGGCACCAGCGTCAGGGTGCATGAAACCCGGGTCGAAAACTGGGACGAGTTCATCGCGCTTCTGGACAATTCCACCGCCCCCTATGTGGTGGGCTGGATCGACACGGTGGCCACCGGGGCCAGCATGGGCCGCGGCATCCTGGAAGAGGGGCACCTGTCGGACGGGCACGAGCCCTGGCCGCGCAAGCGCCGCAAGGTGCCGCTGGATGCGCCGGGCTTTCTGATCTCGAACCCGGTGGTGCGGCTGTTCAACGCCGCCTATTGGCGCTCGGTGCCGGCCGGCGGCCGGGTGGTCGAACGCCCGATCCCCGAATTCTTCTTTCCGCTGGACAAGGTGCTCGACTGGAACCGGCTCTATGGTAAACGCGGCTTTTACCAGTTTCAGACGGTGGTGCCGCTCGACCAGGTGGACACCCTGCGCGGCATGTTTGAAAAGATCACCGGCTCGGGGCTGGCCTCGCCGCTGGCGGTGATCAAGCGCATGGGGCCGGGGCGGGCGGGGCACATGTCCTTCCCGATGCCGGGCTATACCCTGGCGCTGGACTTCCCGGCCCGGCCCAGGGCCCGGCTGCTGATCGAACAGCTCGAGGTCATGACCCGCGAGGCGGGCGGGCGGCTCTACCTGGCCAAGGACGCGCTGGCGCCCGGCGAGGTGATCAAGCCCATGTATCCCGAACATGCCGAATGGGCGGCGATCTGCGACAAATACGACCCGGAGCGCGCCTTGCAGACCGACCTGACCCGGCGCCTGAACCTGAGGAGCGCCACATGAGCGAAACATGGATCATCCTGGGGGCCACCTCGGCAATGGCGCGGGCTTTCGCACGGCGCAAGGCGGAACAGGGCGCGCGGCTGCTGCTGGCCGGGCGCGACATGGAGGAACTCAAGAGGCTGGCCGCCGACCTGCAGTTTCGTGGCGCGGCCGAGGCCCTTGCGCTTGCCTTCGATGCCCGTCGGCCCGAAACCTTCGCCCCGATCCTCGAGCGCGCCCAGGCCACCAGCGGCATGATCTCGGCGGCAAGTTTCGTGGGCTCGATGCCGCCGCAAGAGGCAATCGACGCCGACCCGGCCCTGATCGACGGGGTGGTGGCCGACAGCTTTACCGGCCCGGCCCGGTTCCTGCAGCTGCTGGCCCCGGAAATGGAGGCGCGCGGCGGCGGCACGGTGGTGGGCCTGGCCTCGGTGGCAGGCGACCGCGGGCGGCTCGGCAACTATGTCTATGGCGCCGCCAAGGCGGGCTTTGCCACCTATCTTTCAGGCCTGCGAAACCGCCTCAACCGCGCCGGCGCGCATGTGCTGACGGTCAAGCCCGGCTTTGTCGATACCGCCATGACCTGGGGGCTCGACGGCATGTTCCTGGTGGCAAGCCCCGAAGATATCGCCGCCAGCATCGAAAAGGCGATCGAGAAAAGAAAGAATATCCTCTATGTGCCGTTCTTCTGGCGCTGGATCATGCTGATCATCCGCGCAATCCCGGAATTCATCTTCAAGAAGATGTCGATCTGACCGGGCCTTGCCCGACAGCGCTCGGCAAAGCCGCTTTGCCTTTCATCTTTCCCGAAATACTCCGGGGGTCCGGGGGCAGCGCCCCCGGCCGGTCGC
>CAZPDV010000269.1:0-3141 GCA_964585355.1 uncultured Aliiroseovarius sp. | reverse complement strand
TATCCGCATCGGGCATGATGATCATGTGGTTCTTGGCGCCGCCAAAGCATTGCGCGCGCTTGCCGGTGCTGGTGGCGCGGGCATAGATGTACTTGGCCACCGGGGTCGAGCCGACAAAGGAAATGCCCTGCACGATGTCGCTGTCCAGCAGCGTATCCACCGCCTCCTTGTCGCCATTGACCACCTGGAACACGCCTTCGGGCAGGCCGGCCTCGACAAACAGTTCGGCCAGCATCATCGCCACCGACGGGTCCTTCTCGGAGGGCTTGTACACCGCGGCATTGCCACAGGCCAGCGCCGGCCCAAGGTGCCACAGCGGCATCATCGCCGGGAAGTTGAACGGCATGATGATACCGACCACGCCCAGCGGCTGGCGCATGGAATACATGTCGATCCCCGGCCCGGCATTGTCGGTATATTCGCCCTTGAGCAGATGCGGCGCGCCGATCGAGAACTCGATCACTTCAAGGCCGCGCTGCACGTCGCCGCGGGCATCGGGGATGGTCTTGCCATGTTCGCGCGACAGCGCCTCGGCCAGCTTGTCCATGTCGCGGTTCAGAAGCCGCACCATCTCCATCATCACCCGGGCGCGGCGCTGCGGGTTCATGGCGCCCCAGGCCGGCTGGGCGCGGGCGGCGCGGGCGATGGCGTCGGTCATCTCGTCCGGGCTGGCGAAGGCCACGCGGCCCTGCACTTCGCCGGTGGCGGGGTTGTAGATGTCGCCAAAGCGGCCGGATGTGCCCTTGACCCGCTTGCCGTCGATAAAATGTCCGATTTCGTACATGGTTCTCTCCCGTTTGCTTCCGGCGCAGTATAGACTTGCATTTTTGCCGGGAAAAGGCGCAGTATTTCAAACAGGTTTTGCATTTTTGGGGGTATGGATGGAGCTCGACTGGGACGATCTGCGGGTTTTCCTGGCGGTGGCCCGCGGCGAGAGCCTGTCGGCGGCCGCCGGGGTGCTCAAGCGCGACCCGGCCACCATCGGCCGCCATATCGCCCGGCTGGAGGAGGCGCTGGGCCAGCCGCTTTTTGCCAAGTCGCCGCAGGGCTATGGGCTCAACCAGGCCGGCACCCGGCTGATGGCCCATGCCGAGCGCGCCGAGCAGGCGGTGGCCGAGGGGGTGGATGCGCTCAAGGGCGGCGGGGGCGGGCTCAGCGGCCAGGTGCGGATCGGCGCCACCGATGGCTGTGCCTCCTATGTGCTGCCGCAGGTCTGTGCCGCCATTACCCGCCGCCACCCGGAGCTTGAGCTTCAGGTGGTGGCGCTGCCCAGGGTGATCAACCTGTCAAAACGCGAGGCCGACATGGCGATTACCGTGTCGCCGCCGCCCACCGGCCGGGTGATGGTGGAAAAGATCACCGATTATCACCTGCATTTCGCCGCCGCCCGCGATTACCTGGCGGCGCATGACCCGATCGACAGCCTCGAGGCGCTGGCCGGGCATCCGCTGGTGGGCTACATCCAGGACATGATCTTTTACCCCGAGCTGGATTTCCTGACCGGGCTGGGGCTTGAGCGGGTGGCGCTGGCCTCGAACCTGGTGGCGGTGCAGCTGGGCTATCTGCGCCATGGCGGCGGGGTCGGCATTACCCACGATTTCATCCTGCCCTTCGCGCCGGAACTGGTGCCGGTGCTGGCCGGGCAGATCAGCTTCAGACGCGCCTTCTACCTGGTGCGCCACGCGGCGGATGCGCGGGTGGAGCGGCTGGCGCTGGTGGCGCAGGAGCTGGTGGCGGGGATTGCCGCCGAAGTGGCCCGGCTCGAGGCGCTGGCTTGACAGAATGTCGCAGTCCGGGCGAGGGTGGGGGCAGGACCGCAACCAAAACGGGAGGCCCGCATGCTGGTAAGCCAGATCCTCAAGTCGAAACCGAAACAGGGCGTCTTTACCATTCCGCCCGATACCAGCGTGGCGGATGCGGCGGGGATATTGTCGGAACGCCGGATCGGCGCGCTGATCGTGGTCGATGCTGCCGGCGAGCCGCTGGGCATCCTGTCCGAGCGCGACATCGTGCGCGAACTGGGCCGCCGCGGCCAGGTCTGCCTGGGCGACAAGGTGGCGGATCTGATGACCTCGGACCTGGTGACCTGCACCGGCGAGTGTTCCACCGACGAGGTGCTGGGGCGGATGACCCAGGGCCGCTTTCGCCACATGCCGGTGATGGCGGGGGACAAGATGATCGGGGTGATCTCGATCGGCGATGTGGTCAAGGCGCGGCTTGATGAGCTGGCGCAGGAAAACAGCGCGCTGCAGGGCATGATCATGGGGCACTGAGCCGGCCGGGCCGGGGCGGGCGATGTGACGCAACGGCGCCATGCCGCAGCGCAGAAAAGCCTTGCAAAGGCCGGCGCAATATTGCTCTGTGGCGCCAGAGCGAGGAGGCTGAACCATGCGCACAGGGCTGTATCCCGGCACTTTCGACCCGATCACGCTGGGCCATCTGGACATCATCCGCCGGGCCTGCGCGCTGGTGGATCGGCTGGTGATCGGGGTGGCGATCAACCGCGACAAGGGGCCGTTGTTCACGCTGGAAGAGCGCGTGGCCATGGTCGAGTCGCAATGCGGCGCGCTGGGCCGGGCCTGCGACACCGAGATCGTCGTGCATCCGTTTGAAAACCTGCTGATCGACTGCGCCCATGAGGTGGGGGCACAGATCATCGTCCGGGGCCTGCGGGCGGTGGCGGATTTTGAATATGAATATCAGATGGTTGGCATGAACCGGGCGATGGACGATTCGGTCGAGACCGTGTTCCTGATGGCCGAGGCCCGCCACCAGGCGATCGCCTCGAAGCTGGTCAAGGAAATCGCCCGGCTGGGCGGCGATATTTCAAGCTTCGTGCCGCCGGATGTGGCGGCGGCCCTGCTTGCCAAGTTCGGCCGCGCCTAGCGCGCCGCCGGGCCTACAGGAATTTGGCGATGGCGCCGGCGGTGTCGATCATCCGGTTGGAAAAGCCCCATTCGTTGTCATACCAGGTCAGGAACCGCACCATGTTGCCGCCCAGCACGTGGGTCTGATCGGTGGCGAAGGTCGAGGAGGCCGGGTCGTGGTTGAAATCGACCGAGACCAGCGGCTTGTCGGTAAGCGCCAGCACGCCTTTCATGGGGCCTTCGGCGGCGGCGCGGATGGCGTCGTTGATCTCGT
>CAZPDV010000268.1:0-3141 GCA_964585355.1 uncultured Aliiroseovarius sp. | reverse complement strand
ATGAACGACGGGCCGGCGGCCCCTCTCATGCATGTAAACATGCACTGCCGGGCAGCGGGTTGTGCAGAACGAGCTGGGGCTGGATCAATTCCGGGATCATCGTGGTGTTCCGCAATATCCTGTTTACCCTGCCGCTGCGCTACTTGAGGGCAGGGGCGGCTGGGTCGGCAAGGCAGCGTTCCACCTGACCCCGATCGCGGATCGGCTGGCCGAGCGCCTGAAGGCATCGACCAAGCTGTTCATGCCCTCTCGGTAGATTGCTGTGCAATCGCCTGCCGGGTAACAGACGAAACCACCGCCCCGGTTCTGGCCCCCGGCCCGCAGGCCAAAGGCGTGCAAAACAATGATTTGTCCGGCGGTGCCGGACGGGGCAAGACGAAAACCGGCTATCTCTGGGCGCTGGCCCGGGATGACCGGCCCCTGACCTCAAGTAATGAAGCGGTAGGTCGAACATGATCTTGCGGCGAAGACCCGCCCGGCGTGGTCTGCTTCTACGTCGATGGGCGTGGGGCAACCAAAATAATCCAGGCATCAAACCCTTCCCGTTTCATATCTTGAATCATATTCTGATTTATAGGCCTACGTCCTGGCCGGTGCAGGCGGGCGCCCTTGCGTCGTCGGGCCCCCTCCGATAACCACCCTCCATGCAGATCATCCGCGACTATCAATATGCCAGCGAAGATGACCGGGGGGCCTCGGCCGCGATCGGCAATTTCGACGGCGTTCACCTGGGGCATCAATATGTGATCGACCTGGCCCGCAAAGAGGCTGCGCGGCTGGGCGCGCCGCTGGGGGTGGTGACGTTCGAGCCGCATCCGCGCCAGTATTTCGCCCCCAAGGCCCCGCCCTTTCGCCTGATGAGTGCCGAGGCGCGGGCCAACCGGCTGGCCAAGCTGGGGGTGGACAAGCTTTATGAGCTGAATTTCAACGCCTCGCTTTCGGCCCTGACCCCCGAGGAATTTGCCCGCGAGGTGCTGGCGCGCGGGCTGGGGCTCAGGCATGTGGTGGTGGGCGAGGATTTCCGCTTTGGCAAGGGGCGCGCCGGTACGGTTCAGGACCTGGAGCGGTTTGGCCGCGAAATGGGCTTTGGCGTTACTGTGGCGCCGCTGATCAAGGGCGAGCTGGGCGCGGTGTCTTCGACCGCGATCCGCCAGGCGCTCAGCGATGGCCGGCCGCGCGATGCGGCGCGCATGCTGGGCCATTGGCACCGCATTGACGGCGAAGTGATCCGCGGCGATCAGCGTGGCCGCGACCTGGGCTTTCCCACCGCCAACATGTCGATCACCGGCCTGCACCCGCCGCGCTTTGGCGTCTATGTGGTCGAGGTCGAGGTGCTGACCGGCCCGCACAAGGGGGTATATGGCGGCGCTGCCTCCATGGGCGTGCGGCCGATGTTTGGCGAGAACCTGCCAAACCTGGAAAGCTACATGTTCGATTTCAAGGCGGATATTTATGGCGAGCATATTTCGGTCGCTCTGATCGAATATCTGCGGCCGGAAGAGGTGTTTGACAGCCTCGATGACCTGATCGCCCAGATGAACGCCGATTGCGCCCGGGCGCGCGAAATCCTGGCGGCGTCATGAGCCGCCGGCCGCATCTGCGCCCGCACTTCTGGCGCCTGCCGCTGTCGCAGCTTTCGCCCCCGGAATGGGAGGCGCTGTGCGATGGTTGTGGCAAGTGCTGTCTCAACAAGCTGGAATATGACGACACCGGCGAGATCGTCTTTACCAGGGTGGCCTGCCGGCTGCTGGACAACGACACTGCCCGCTGTGGGCAATATGCAAAGCGGCGGCAATTCGTGCCGGAATGCATTTTCCTGACCCCTGAAAATATCGAGCGCACCGCCTATTTCATGCCGCAAAGCTGTGCCTATCGGCTGCGGGCCGAGGGGCGCGACCTGCCCGACTGGCACCCGCTGATCACTGGCGACCCGGAGAGCACTCACAAGGCGGGCAAATCGGTGCGCGGCTGGACCGTGCCGGAATTCGAGGTGCCGGAAGAGGATTGGGAAGACTATATTTTCGAGGAGCCGACATGATGTTCTTTGCCTCTGACAATGGCGGGCCGGTGCACCCGCGGATCATGGAAGCGCTGGCCCGCGCCAATGACGGATATGCCATGCCCTATGGGGCGGATGCGCTGATGGAGCAGGTCCGCGCCCGCCTGCGCGCCGCCTTCGAGGCGCCGGAGGCCGAGATTTTCCTGCTGACCTCGGGCACGGCGGCCAATGCGCTGATCCTGGCCAGCCTGGTGCGGCCCTATGAGACCATCCTGTGCAGCCCGGACGCCCATGTTTTCGACGATGAGTGCGGCGCGCCGGAATTTTACACCGGCGGGGCCAGGCTGGCGCCGATCGCGGCAGAGGCGGGCAGGATCCGCCCCGAGGCGCTGGCGGCCCGGCTTGCCAGCCGCAGCCGCGACGTGCACCAGGGGCGCGACGGGGCGCTGTCGCTGACCAACCTGACCGAGGCAGGCACGCTGTACAGCGCCGATGAAATCGCCCGCCTGGCCGGGATTGCCCATGATCATGGCCTGGCCGTGCATCTGGACGGGGCGCGGCTGGCCAATGCGCTGGTGGCCTCCGGGGCTTCGCTTGCCGACATGACCTGGCGCGCCGGGGTCGATGCGGTCAGCTTCGGCGCCACCAAGAACGGCGCCATGGGGGTCGAGGCGGCGGTGTTTTTCAAGAGAGGCGGCACGGCGCAATGGGCGCGCGACTTTGCCTTTCGGCGGATGCGCGGCGGTCACCTGCTATCCAAGCATCGGTACCTGTCGGCACAGATGGCGGCCTATCTGGAGGGCGATCTGTGGCTGGAGCTTGCCGGCCACGCCAATGCGATGAACCGCGAACTGGTCAGTGGTCTGGCCGGGCTGGAGGGGGTCGAGCTCTTGCATCCCGCCCCCGGCAACATCGCCTTCGCCCGGTTTTCACGGGCCCGTCACCAGCGGCTTCTGGCCGCCGGGGCGCGGTATTACGTGATGGATGGCGATCCGCAGCACGGCGCCCCGGACGAGATGCTGACCGCGCGGCTGGTCTGTGGCTGGTCCACCACCCCGGACAGCGTGCAGCGCCTGCTGGCGGCGTTTTAGGCTCCAAACCCAATCAAGCCATTGAAATTCTGTCATCACCATGATTCCATT
>CAZPDV010000267.1:0-3158 GCA_964585355.1 uncultured Aliiroseovarius sp. | reverse complement strand
GATGCCGCCGCCCGCCCCCAACAGCCCGGCCATCACCCCGGCAAAGGCGCCGATCGCCAGAAGCAGCGCCGCCATGGGCAGCAAAAGTGACATTTCCGGCATCAGATCGCCTCCTGTTCCGTCCCCTCCGGGACCGCCTCCAGCGCGGCCAGAACAAGCTCCGGCCCCGCCCCGGCGCGCGTCGCCCCTTCGCTCAGCATCCGCCGCCAGGCCCGCGCCCCCGGCCGCCCGGCAAACAGCCCCAGCATGTGCCGCGTCACCTCGTGCAAGCGCCCACCGCCGGCCAGGTGCCGCTCGATATAGGGCAACATTTCCCGCGCCACCTGATGCGCGGTCTTGCCGCCCTTCTGGCCGAAAATCTCGCGATCCGCCGGCAGAAGCACCGCCGCCGGGTGGTGATAGGCGGCGCGCCCGATCATCACCCCGTCCAGCCCCGCCTCCAGCTGCGCCCGCGCCTCGGCCAGGCTGGAAATGCCGCCATTGAGCGAGATATGCAGCTCGGGAAATGCCGCCTTCATGGCATGAACCAGCGGATAATCCAGCGGCGGCACGTCGCGGTTGGCCTTGGGGCTGAGCCCCTTGAGCCAGGCCTTGCGGGCATGGATGATGACCCGCTTCACCCCGGCCGAAGACAGGGTTTCCAGAAAGGCCGGGAGCACCTCGCGCGGCTCCTGATCGTCCACGCCAATCCGGCATTTGACCGTAATTTCAGCGCCTTGCCCCGCTTCCTTCATGGCGGAAACACATTCTGCCACCAGTCCGGGCGCGCGCATCAGCACCGCGCCGAACGCCCCTGACTGCACCCGGTCCGAGGGGCAGCCCACATTCAGGTTGACCTCGCCATAGCCCCTGGCAACACAGGCGCGGGTGGCCTGGGCCAGTTCCTCGGGCTCGGCCCCGCCCAGTTGCACCGCCACCGGTTGCTCGGCCGGGTCGAAATCCAGCAGATGCGCCGCGCCGCCGCGCACCAAAGCCGGCGCCGTCACCATCTCGGTATATAAAAGCGCGCGCGCCGACATCAGCCGGTGAAAATACCGGCAATGGCGGTCGGTCCAGTCCATCATCGGCGCGACCGACAGCCGCGCGGCCCGGGTCATGGCAAGAGGCAGGTTCATCCCCCGCCCTTAGCATGCGCAAATCATTTGCCCAAGGGGGGGCGGGCTGCTACCCATCGCGTGAAAGGGGGCGCCATGATAACCGAAACCGACCGCCGCATCGTGGCCGACATGCTGGCCTGCGATATCCGCTTTGCCACCTCGGTGCCCTGCAAGCAGCTTGCCGGGGTGCTCCGGGCGCTGGAGGAACGCCCCGAGATCACCCATGTGCCCTGCAACAAGGAGGACGAGGGGCTGGGCCTGTGCGCCGGCGCCTGGATGGGCGGCGCGCGGGCGGCGATCCTGATGCAGAACACCGCCCTGGGGGTGGTGGTAAACGCGCTTGCCACCCTGATCCAGTTCTATCAGATCCCGCTGCCCATGCTGATCTCGTATCGCGGCGAAGTGGGCGAGAAGGTGGCCTGTCAGGTGGAGATGGCCCTGCATACCAAGGCGATCCTGGCCCAGCTCAACATCCCTACCTACCATTTCCACGACACCGCCCAGATCGGCGAGCTGCCCGGCATCCTGAACCATGCCTTCATGGCCTCGAAACCGATCGCCATCCTGGCCGATGCGCATTTCTGGGAGGGCGCAAGATGATCCGCTTTGACGTGCTCAAAAGCCTCCTGCCGGTGCTGGAACCGGCGCTGGTAGTGTGCAATATCGGCGCCCCGTCGCAGGAGCTTTACGCATTGGGCGACCGGGCCGAAAACTTCTACATGCTGGGCACGATGGGGCTGGCCTCGTCGATCGGGCTGGGCCTGGCCCTGACCCAGAGCCGCCCGGTGGTGGCGATTGACGGCGACGGCTCGGTGCTGACCAACCTGGCGACCCTGGCCACGATCGGCAACAATCCCGCCGGCAATTTCGTGCTGCTGATCATCGACAACGGCGCCTATGGCTCGACCGGGGATCAGCCGACCTATACCTCCGCGCGCACCTCGCTTGCTGCCGTGGCGCGCGGCTGCGGCTGTGAAAACGTGCGGGAATGCAGCGGGCCGGACACGGCCCAGGCCCTTGAAAACGCCCTGAAAACCGGCGGCACCCACGTGATCGTCAGCACCTGCGCCCCCGGCAATGCCCCGGTCCCGGTGATCGGGATGAACCCGGTGGCGATGCGGGCGCGCTTCATGGCAGCGGTCGCCGCCGGGCGTTAACGCGGCGCCATGCGGATCGCGCCATCGAGCCGGATCACCTCGCCATTGAGCATCGGATTTTCCACGATATGGCGGGCAAGGGCGGCAAATTCCGCGGGCCTGCCCAGCCGCGACGGGAACGGCACCTGCGCCCCCAGGCTGTCCTGCACCTCCTGCGGCAAGCCCTCCAGCAACGGCGTCTTGAACAGGCCCGGCGCGATGGTCATCACCCGCACGCCGTCGCGCGCCAGATCCCGCGCCATGGGCAGGGTCATGCCGACAATCCCCCCCTTCGAGGCCGAATAGGCCACCTGCCCCACCTGCCCCTCGAAGGCAGCAACGCTGGCGGTGTTGATGATCACCCCGCGCTCGTTATCCGGGCCCAGCGGATCGGCCGCAACCATGCCCGCCGCCGCCTGGCTGGCACAGTTGAAACTGCCCATCAGGTTCACCCGCAGCACCTTCTCGAACAGGATCGCATCATGCGGCGCGCCCTTGCTCACGGTCTTGGCCGCCGGGCCGATCCCGGCACAGTTGACCATGACCCGCTCCTGCCCATGCGCCTCGCGCAGCCGCTCGAAACCGCCCGCCACCGACAGCGGGTCGGACACGTCCACCGCGGCGAAAGCCCCGCCCAGCTCGCCGGCCAGCGCCTCGCCCGCCGCCTGGTTGAGGTCGAAAATCCCCACCCGCGCCCCGGCCTCGGCCATGGCGCGCGCCACCGCGGCGCCCAGCCCGGACGCGCCGCCCGATACCACGATCGCAGTGTCTTTGGTGATCTGCATGACAAGCCCTCCGTTGAAGCCCCATGGGCCTAACAGGCGGGCCATTTCCAATCAAGCAAGGCGGCCGGATGACGCCACGTCCCTGCCTTTCATCTTTCCCGAAGGGTCTATTCCAGTTGAGGTGTTCTGAGCCCATGCTA
>CAZPDV010000266.1:279-3200 GCA_964585355.1 uncultured Aliiroseovarius sp. | reverse complement strand
CGGATTTGAGCCGCGGGCCCAGGAACGGGTTGAGGATCACCTCGCCAATGCGGCTGACCTCGCCCAGCCCGGCCAGCAGCAGCAACGGCGGGTTCAGCACCTCGTCATCCATCACCGAATGGACCCGGGCCGGATGGCCCAGCCGGCGCAGATGTTCGCCCAGCACGCCGCCGATCAGCGAAAACCTGAGATAGGCGCGCATGCTTTGCGCACAGGCGATCCAGTCATCGCCCGAGGCGCCCTCCATGGTCTCGAATCCCTGGTCGATGATGATCGAAATCGCCTGATCGTGATAAGGCTCGATCACCTCGCCGGCGGCGTCATGGCTGTACCAGGCATAATCCGGGCAGGCCGACAGGCCCATGGCATCGGCGCCCAGGAAATAGCCCGCCCCCTTGATATTGGCGGCATTGCGTGCGGCATCGGCCGTGGAGGGGTGCTGCGCGCCGGCCTCGCCGTCCTGGAGCAGGATGAAGGCGCCCAGCGAGGGGCGAAAGGCAAAGGCCGCGGCGGATTTGCGCACGTAATTGCCGTTCTTCGAGCCCTCCTGCGCCTTCTTGCCGAAATCGCCGAACAGCGAGCGGGCAAACATGTTGGCCCGCTTGGGCACCCGCGCCACATTGGCCGCGTCGATATAGGTGGTCGGCTCCTCGACCCGCTTGAGGGTTTCAAACGGGTGCGGGCCATCCATGAAACGGCGCTTGGCGAAGGGGTCGGCATTCTTGATGTTGCGGGCATGCCGGCCCAGCCCGGTCTTCCAGCTTGCCGGAGGTCTTGCTTTTGGTTTCAGTGGTTTGTCAGGGGCAATCTCCATGTTTGTGGTGACAGCGGCAAGCCCGAACCGGCGCCCGTGAAAGGGGTTGATCGCCGCGCCGTCCTCGACCCAGGCAAGGCCCGCCGCCACCGCGAGCCGCTCCAGGTACACGTCGCTTGCCGCCATCGAATGTGCCCGTGCATCATAGCCCAGCAAACGTAAATAAGTTGCTAACGTCACCGCGGTTTCGGCGCCGCGCAGGCAGGCCCGGTGCGCCTGGGCGTTCTGGATCCAGTCGGCGCCTTCCTCTTGGGGGCCGGGATCGCGCGGGTAGTCGTACAGGAAAACCAGCGCGTGGCTGTGGTGGTGGCAGCTCTCAAGCGGCCGGGCAAGGCGGTCGCGCAGGCCCGCCATGATTGCATCAACTCCGGCGGCGAAGGTCTTGACCTGCATGGAATTTATCTTGTTGGCCAACCGCCCCACATCGGGGTTTTCCAGCCGTTTCTCACGCCAGCCGGCGGCAGGCAGCGCGCAGATGCCGACCTGGGCCGCGTCGCAGTAATAGCCAAAGCCCTTGAGGTGGCGGGCGCGTTCCCCGGGGTCGTCCGGGATCAGGGCGCGCTCGGGCTTGGGGGCGCCGTCGCGGGTGGCGTCCAGCATTGCCTGATAGTCGCCCATGGCCGGGATGATCGACAGCGGATCGTCCGAGGTAAAGCGCAGGCCGGGCCAGGGGGCGAGGCGCTCCAGCCCCTCGGCATGGTCCTGTCGGGCCAGGCGTTCCAGGGGGTATGGGCCAAGGTGGGCAGGCCGGGTTCTGTGCGAAAATAACCGTGTCATGTCAAAGCCTTGTCAGGGGATGTTCATCTTCTGCGCGCAGTTTGGACAGGAGCGTGCGCAGCTGTTCGGCCTCGGCCGGGGTGAGGCGCGATTCGGTGGCGTTTCGGGCGCGCTCGGCGATGGCATTGGCGCGCTCAAGCCGGGCCATGCCGGCCGGGGTCAGCGCCACCGGCCGGGTGCGCCCGTCGGCCTTGCCGCGCCCGCGGGTGACCAGCCCCGCCGCCTGCATCTGGCGCAGGGCGCGCGAGGTGGCGGTGCGGTCGATGCCGACGAAATCGGCGATCTGCGAGGGCTGACTCAGCCCCTCGCCGCCCACCGCCAGGGCCACGCACCAGGTGATCCGGGTCAGGCCCAGCGCCTGCAGCTCGGCCTCGAAGCGGCGCTCGACCTGGCGGGCGGTGATGGTCAGTTGATAGCCAAGGGCGGCGTGGAGGTCATAGGTATGGGACATGATTGACAATGACAATCAAATTTGTCCCCTGTCAATAGCAACCGGTTCATGGCAAGAGGTGGCAAGGGGGAACGCCATGCGCGCGGATGCGGTATTGTTCGACAAGGATGGCACGCTGTTTGACTTTCAGCGCAGCTGGGCGCCGTGGGTCGGAGAGGTGATCGCAGAGCTGTCCGGCGGCGATGCGGCGCGGGCGGCGGCGCTGGCCGGGGCCTGGGGCTATGACGCGGGGCGCGGGGTGATCGAGCCGGGCAGCGTGGTGATTGCCGGCGAGGTCAGCGCGCTGGCGCAGGCGGTGCTGGGCCATGTGCCGGGGCGGGATCATGCGCAGGTGCTGGGCTATCTGCTGGAAAGCTCGGCCCGGGTGGCGGCGGTGGAGGTGCTGCCGCTGGCCGGGTTCCTGGAGGGGCTGGCGGCGCGGGGCCTGGCGCTGGGCGTGGCCACCAATGACGCCGAGGCAGTGGCGCGGGCGCAGCTTGGGCGGCTGGGGCTGGAGCGGCATTTCGATTTCATCGCCGGTTATGACAGCGGCCATGGGGGCAAGCCGGGGCCGGGCATGTGCCGGGCCTTTGCCGAGCATGTGCAGGTGGCGCCGGAGCGGGTGGTGATGGTGGGCGACAGCGCCCATGACCTGGTGGCCGGGCGGGCCGCCGGCATGCAGACGGTGGCGGTGCTGACCGGGGTGGCGGTTGCCGACGAGCTTGCGCCGCTGGCCGATGCGGTGCTGCCGGATATCGGGCATTTGCCGGCCTGGCTGGCGGCGGGGTGAGCCGGCGTCAGAAGGCCGGGCAGGGCGGGCGAGGGGGCCAGCCCCTCGCGCTCCCCACTATTTACGAGGGGGGGCCGCCCCCCCGCTCTCCCCCCGGGTATTTCCCCACA
>CAZPDV010000266.1:0-269 GCA_964585355.1 uncultured Aliiroseovarius sp. | reverse complement strand
GGGCGGGGTGAGCCGGCGTGGGAAGGCCGGGCAGGGCGGGCAGGCGAGGGGGCGCTGCCCCCTCGTGCTCCCCCGGGATATTTCCCAACAGAAGAAGATCAGGTCGGGGCCAGCATCCGGGCGATCATTTCGGTGCTGTCGGGGCTGAGATCCGGGGTGGCGGCGATGCGTTCCAGCTGGGCACGGATCAGCGCCTTGCGGTCGGCGTCATAGCGGCGCCAGGTTTCAAAGGCGGTGGACATGCGCGCGGCGATCTGCGGGTTGACCGG
>CAZPDV010000265.1:0-3214 GCA_964585355.1 uncultured Aliiroseovarius sp. | reverse complement strand
TGGGCGGCTTCGGCGCGGGCGGCCTCGGGCAGGGGGCGCAGCATGTCGCGCATCTCGTCCAGCGCCCAGCGCAGGTTGATCGCGGTGGGGCGGGTGGCGTGGAGCTCGTCCCAGGCGGCGTCGAGATTGGCATCCGACGGGTCGCGCTTCATTTCCTCGGCAATGGCATGCGCCGCCGTGGCCCCGATCAGCGGCGCGCCGCGCACCCACATTTCGGCAATGGCATCGGCGAAATCCTTGCGCGTGACCAGATCGACCACGCGGAATTCATGCGGCAGCCAGCGCTGGTCGATGATCTGCACCCGGTCGGTATCGTCGTTGTACCAGATCGAGCGGTAATGTTTGTCGCCTACTTTCATGTCCAGTCTCTCCTCTCGATCTCGCGTGCAAGGTCCAGGACGCTGCCGAGCCCGGCAAAATCGCCGCGCCCCACCAGCAGCGCCCGGCCAAGGCGCAGGCCGCGGCCCTCGCATCGGGCGCGCAGGGCCTCGTCCTCGATGGTATCGTTTTCGGCAATATGCGCCAGGCTCAGGGTGCGGCGGATGATCTCGACCCCGGCAAAGCCCAGCATGTCGCGGAAGATGTGGCGCATGTAGCGGGCCAGCGCCTGCTCGGCGCCCAGGAGGTCGCCCTGATCCTCGAACAGGCTTTTCTGATAAAGGATGCCGGTGCGCTCCTCGCGCCACAGGCGGGAAAATTCGGCCTCGAATACCTGCCAGATCTCGGCGATCACCCCCAGGATCCATTCCTGGTAATCGGCGCGGGCGGCGCCGTCCCCGATATGGCCGGGCATGGCGTAATAGGCCATGAAGAAATTGGCGATCAGCATGCCGATGTCAAAGCCGATCGGGCCATAGGTGGCAAATTCCGGGTCGATCACCCTGGTTTCATCGTCGCTGACCATGATCGAGCCGGTATGCAGGTCGCCATGCAGCAGGGTCTCGGCATTGTTGGCAAAGCGCGCCTTCATGTCCTGGGCGGCGATCTTGAGGTCGGTATCGGCGCGCATCCGCGCCACCAGATCGTCCAGCCCCGGCGTGTGGTGGTTCATCTCGGCATCAAAGTAAGGGTCGGAAAACACGAGGTTTTCGGTAATGTCGCAGAGCTCCACATTGTCCAGAAACAGCGCCGCATCCGCCTTGCGCCTGGCCGTGTCCATGCACAGGTCCGAGCCGCGAAACAACGTGCGGGCGCAAAATTCGCCCATGCGCCGGGCCAGGCCGGGATGCTTTTTTCCGGCCATCAGCGCATGGCGCAGGATCACATGCGGGCTCAGGAACTCCATGACGATCAGCGCCTGATCCTCGTCGAAATGATAGACCTCGGGCACCGAACCGGGGTCGCGTTCGGCCTGCCGGATCAGGGCGTTATATTCGAAAAAGGCGCGTTTGAGCGGCAAGGGCCAGGCATCGCCCACCAGCCGCACATAGGGCAGCGCCTGCTTGACGATCACCGCGCCGGCGGGGCTGTGCACGATAAAGACCAGGTTGAGATTGCCGTCGCCCACCTCCTTGGCCTGCCAGGCGGCGGTGTCGGTGCCCAGCTTGTCGGTGATCGCCTTGATCCCCCCCAACCGGGCGGCCAGGCTTTCGGTCGTCAGCGGTTCATATGCGGTGTCGGTCACGCTTCCCTCCCAGATGGCGCCAGTCGGAGGCAGCATTGTAAAGCCCGGATCATTTGTCAATACGTGTTGACAATAGTTATTTCGCGGCTAAGACTTGCCGCCAAGGGGGAGGTGCGCCATGGCGCAAGCGGCCATAAAAATCACCGGATTGACCAAGGCCTTCGGGGCCAACCGGGTGCTGCGCGGCATCGACCTGGTGCTCAACAAGGGCGAGATCGCGGTGCTGATGGGGGCCAATGGCGCCGGCAAATCGACCCTGGTCAAGGTGATCTGCGGCGTGCATCAGGCCGATGGCGGCCACATCGCGCTCAACGGCGCCCCGTTTCAGCCGCGCAGCCCGATCGAGGCGATCCGCGCCGGCGTGGTGACGGTGCATCAGAACATCAATGACGGGGTGATCCCCGATCTGGACGTGGCCTCGAACCTGCTGCTTGATACCCTGGCAGAGCCCGGCGGCGGCTTTTTCCTCAAGGGGCGGGAGATCCGGCGCAAGGCGCGCGAACTGGCGGCCTCGATGGGGCTGGCGGTGGATGTGACCCGCCCGGTGCGCGAGTTGCATCTGGCCGACCGGCAACTGGTGGCAATCGCCCGCGCCATGGCCCGCCACCCCGAGCTACTGATCCTGGACGAGCCCACCTCGTCCCTGTCGGCGGCCGAGGCCGAGCGGCTGTTTGCGCTGCTGGAGCGGCTGCGCGCCCGGGGGGTGGCGATCCTCTACATTTCGCACCGGACCTCGGATATCCGCCGGCTGGCCGACCGCATCTATGCCATGCGCGACGGCGCCATTGTCGGGCGGTTCGCCGAAAAGCCGCTGGATTACGAGGCGGCGGTGACGGCGATGCTGGGCCAGGGCCTGTCCGAGGTCGCGCTTGACCACAAGGAGCCGGGCGCGAAGGTGCTGGAACTGGTGGACCTGGTGATCGCCCCCGGCGCCCGCCCGATCAATCTGAGCGTGCATCAGGACGAGGTGCTGGCGGTGACCGGGCTGGTGGGCGCCGGCAAGTCGCAGCTGGCGGCGATCCTTTACGGTCAGGCGCAGCCGGTTTCGGGGCGGATCCTGCTCAACGGCGCGCCCTACCGGCCGCGCTCGGCCCGCGATGCAATCGAGCGCGGCGTGTTTCTGTGCCCCAAGGACCGGGGCAGCAACGGCGTGCTGCACGACCATTCGCTGGCCCACAATACCACGGTGCCGTTTCTTGAGCGCTTCTCGCGCGCGGGGTTCGTGAAGCCGCGCGACGAGGCCCGCGCCAGCCGCGCCATCATCGACCAGCTGGGCATCGTCTGTCAGTCCGAGCGCGACGATATCGCCACCCTGTCGGGGGGCAATCAGCAAAAGGTGATGGTCGGCCGCTGGCTGGGGCAGCCCAGCCAGGTGCTGATCCTGGATGAGCCGTTTCAGGGCGTGGACATCAAGGCGCGCCGCGACATCGGCGCCAAGATCCGCGAGACCGCGCCGGGGCGCGCCACCATCGTCATGGCATCGGAAATGGACGAGGTGCTGGAGATCGCCGACCGCATCGTGGTGCTGTCGGACAAGGCGGTGGCGGGCGACCATCGCAACCGCGACCTCGACCTCAGGCAGGTGCTGGC
>CAZPDV010000264.1:0-3227 GCA_964585355.1 uncultured Aliiroseovarius sp. | reverse complement strand
CCGGGGGCGCAAGGTAAATGAGGACAGGCCCTAAGGCGCTGCTCAGACGAATTGTTCGCGGATCAGGCGCTCTTCCAGCCCGTGGCCGGGGTCGAACAGGATGCGGTGGCGGATCTGGTCTTCCGAGCGGATTTCCACCGACACCACATTGCGCACGCCGCGGCTGTCGGCATCGGCCATGACCGGGCGCTTTTCCGGCTCAAGCACATCGAAACGCACCAGCGCCGATTTCGGCAGGAGCGCGCCGCGCCAGCGCCTGGGACGAAAGGCCGACATGGCGGTGAGCGCCAGCACGTCCGAGCCGATCGGCAGGATCGGCCCATGCGCCGAATAATTATAGGCGGTGGAGCCCGCCGGCGTGGCCAGGAGCGCGCCGTCGCAGATCAGCTCCTCAAGCCGCACCTTGCCATCGACGCTGATCCTGAGCTTGGCCGCCTGCGGCCCGGCGCGCAGGAGCGAAACCTCGTTGATTGCCAGCGCCTCGTGCATGCTGCCATCCACCCCCTCGGCACGCATGCGCAGCGGGTTGATCACGGTCTCCTCGGCCGCGGCCAACCGGGCGGGAAGCCGCTCGGCGCCAAAGGTGTTCATCAGGAAACCGACCGTGCCGCAATTCATCCCATAGACCGGCACATCCAGCCCGCGCGTGGCATGCAGCGTATCAAGCATGAAGCCGTCGCCGCCCAGCGCCACGATCACCTCTGCCTGATCGGCCGGCACGTCGCCATATTGCGCCGACAGCGCCACCAGGGCCTCCTGCGCGACCGGCGCATCGCTGGCGGTGAAGTGGATTTTCGGTTTGTGCAGGGCGGGCATTGCGGCTCCTTCCGGTCTGTCCCTCCGGTTTACCGCAAACGCGCGGATTTCAAAGCACATTTCGCAAGGCCGGGCCGATACGCTGCGACAGGGCGATACATTTTGATACCCGGACCGGGCTGACAAGGGCGGGTCCGGGCCGCTATGCTGAAGCAAATCATCAGGAGAGAACCATGCCCGTTTCCCTTTCCCGCCGCGGCTTTCTGCGCTCGGGCGCTGCCATTGCCGCCAGCGCCGTTGCCCTGCCCGCCATTGCCGCAAACCAGGCCGGGTTTGAAAACCCGCTGGCAATTCCACCGCTGGAGCAGGGGCGCATCGAAGGCGGGGTGCGGGTCTTTGACCTGAACATGCGCGATGGCACGCACGAATTTTTCAAGGGCTATCACACCCCCACAAAGGGCATCAATGCCGACTATCTGGCCCCGGTTCTGCGCCTGAACAAGGGCGAGCAGACGCGCTTCAACGTGACCAACAGCCTGCGCCACGACACCACCTTGCACTGGCATGGCTTCACCCTGCCGGCAGTGGCCGATGGCGGCCCGCATCAGGTGATCCGCCCCGGCACCACCTGGAGCCCGGAATTCGAGATCCGCGAGGAAGCGGCGACCATGTGGTTTCACTCGCACCTGATGGGCAAGACTGCCGAGCAGGTCTGGGCCGGGCTTGCGGGGATGGCGATCATTGATGACCCCGACGCGGGCGTGGACCTGCCCGGCGAATATGGCGTGGACGACATCCCGGTGGTGCTGCAGGACCGGCGGTTTCAGCTGAACGGCACCATGCCTTACCGGCTGACCATGCATGACCGCATGGCCGGGATCCAGGGCAATTACCCGGTGGTGAACGGCACCGTTTCGCCCTATCTGGAGGTCAGCCGCGAGGCGGTGCGGCTGCGCCTGCTCAATGGCTCGAACGCCTCGATCTACAACCTGGTTTTCTCCGACAACCGCGCCTTTCACGTGGTGGCCAGCGATGGCGGCCTGCTGGCGGCGCCGGTCGAGGTCACGACCCTGACCCTGGCGCCGGGGGAACGTGCCGAAATCGTCGTGCGGCTTGAGCCGGGCGTGCCGGTAGTGCTGCATTCGGTGGCAGCCGCACCACAACGCGGCGGCGGCATGGGTCGGGGCATGATGGGTGGCATGATGGGCGGTATGGGCGGTGCCCAGAGCCCGGAATTCGCCATTCTCGAGCTGCGCCCGGCGGCCACGCTGAGCCCCGCCGCCCCCCTGCCCGCACAGCTGGCCACGCTGCCCGCGCCCGATGCTTCAACCGCCGTCAACACCCGGCAATTCGTGCTGGAAATGGGCATGGGGCCGGCGATGATGCTGGGCGGAGGCTTTACCATCAATGGCAAGGCCATGGATATCCAACGCATTGATCAGGTTGTCAAAATGGGCGAGGCCGAGATCTGGGAGATCGGCAATAACAGCCCCATGGCGCACCCGTTTCATGTGCATGACACCCAGTTTCGCATCCTGTCGCGGGGCGGCCGCCCGCCGGCACCGCACGAGGCCGGGCGCAAGGACACGGT
Source organism: uncultured Aliiroseovarius sp. (assembly GCA_964585355.1). GTDB lineage: Bacteria > Pseudomonadota > Alphaproteobacteria > Rhodobacterales > Rhodobacteraceae > JAAEUB01. The sequence goes on along the minus strand of CAZPDV010000264.1, from coordinate 880 downwards.
CCTGGTCCAGCCGGGCGAAATCGTGCGCGTCCTGATCCGCTTTGACCACTATACCAACCCCGAGCGCCCCTACATGTTCCACTGCCATATCCTCGAACACGAAGACGGCGGCATGATGGGCCAGTTCACCGTGGTCTGAGCCGGTTCTTTGGTCAATAATTTTCCGGGGGCGACGCGCAATCTGTCGCCCCTGTCGTTTTCGGAGTTTTCCGCAGGCCGTTTCTGGGCTAAACGGCCCCGACGCTGATAGCTGCGCTGAGGAGCAACCCCATGAACGACACCGCCCGTGACCCCGGTTTTTTCACCGAGACACTTGCCACCCGCGACCCGGAAGTGGCCGCTGCCATTCAGGGCGAACTGACCCGCCAGCGCGACGAGATCGAGCTGATCGCCTCGGAAAACATCGTTTCGGTCGCGGTGATGGAGGCGCAGGGCAGCGTGCTGACCAACAAATACGCCGAGGGCTATCCGGGGCGGCGCTATTATGGCGGCTGTCAGTGGGTCGATGTGACCGAGCAACTGGCCATCGACCGGGCCAGGAAGCTGTTCGGCTGCGAATTTGCCAATGTGCAGCCCAATTCCGGCAGCCAGGCCAACCAGGGCGCCTTCATGGCGATGATTCAGCCGGGCGATACCATCCTGGGGATGAACCTTGCCTCGGGCGGGCACCTGACCCACGGCGCCGCCCCGAACCAGTCGGGCAAGTGGTTCAACGCGGTGCAATACGGCGTGCGGCGTGACACCAACCAGATCGACTATGCCCAGGTGGCCGAGCTGGCCCGCACCCACCTGCCCAAGCTGATCATCGCCGGCGGCTCGGCCATTCCGCGCCAGATCGACTTTGCCCGTTTCCGCGAGATCGCCGACGAGGTGGGCGCCT
>CAZPDV010000263.1:0-3261 GCA_964585355.1 uncultured Aliiroseovarius sp. | reverse complement strand
ATTGTTGCGCACCAGGACGATATTGGCGGTGAGCGAGGCGCCTTCGGTGGCGCGAAAGATGTGATCGAGCAGAAAGGGCGTGACCGCCTTGGTCTGGATGCCCTGGCGGTCGGCCGCCGCCAGCGCCGCCTCGATCACCGGCCCAAGCGTGCTCTGGGCGATCTCGTCCGCCTCGGGGATCGGGTTGGCCACCAGTTGACCGCCGGTCAGCCCCAGCGCCGCCCGCATCCGGTGGGCGCGGGCGATGGTCGCGGCATCATCCATGCGCAGCGGGCTCCTCAGCCCCGAGCGGCGCGACCAGAAGGCGGGGAATTCGTCCTGGCCAAAGGTGATGACCGGCACGCCCAGGGTTTCGAGCACTTCCAGGGTTTTCGGCAGGTCGAGGATCGCCTTGGCCCCGGCCGCCACCACCGTGACCGGGGTTCTGGCCAGCTCGTGCAGGTCGGCCGAGATGTCGAAGCTGGTCTCGGCGCCGCGATGCACGCCGCCGATGCCGCCGGTGGCAAAGACCTCGATCCCCGCCAGGCGGGCGCCGATCATGGTGGCGGCAACCGTGGTGGCGCCGGTGCCGCCGCGCGCCATGCAGGCGGCCATGTCGGCGCGGCTGAGCTTGGCCACGTCGGGCGCCTGGCCCAGGGCCTCGAGCGCCGCCTCGGACAGGCCCACATGCAGCTGCCCCTCCAGCACCGCGATGGTGGCCGGGGTGGCGGCGGCCGCGCGGATATCGGCCTCGACCAGGCGGGCGGTCTCGACATTCTGCGGATAGGGCATGCCGTGGGTGATGATGGTGCTTTCCAGCGCCACGATGGGTCTGCCGGCCGAGCGGGCGGCGGCGACTTCGGGGCTGAAGCTTGGGGTGATATTCATGGGTCCAGTCCTGCGACATATCTGGAGGCGGTTTCAAGGGCGCGTTCAAGCGCCTGGGCGGGGGTGGCGCCGGTGGCCTCGGCGGCGATATGGGCGGCCATGAAGGTATCGCCGGCGCCGGTGATGCGGCGCGCCTCGACCGGTGGGGCAGGGGCGAAGGCAACCCCGCGCGCGCTGCCCTCGGCGGCACCATGGGCGCCATCGGTGACCAGCACCCGCCGCGCCCCGGCTGCCAGCAGCGCCTCGGCCGCCTCGGCGGCAGTGCCGGGGCGGCTATCGGTGAGGAGCCCGGCCTCCTCGCAATTCACATAGAGGGTGGCGCCGGGATGGGCCAGAAGCGGCGCAAGCCGGGTGGCCTTGCCAGGGCTGGCCGGCGCCACCCGCAGATCGGCGGCGGCAAAGCTGGGGCGCCCGGCAATATCGGCCAGCAGCGCCCGCGTCAGGTTGCCATCGAGCGCGATTCGCCCCCGATAGGGCGCGGTGGCCGAGCCCAGCCGGCCATCCTCGAGCGGGGCCAGGATGCGGTCGCCCGCTGCCTCGAGGCTATGGGCATCGGCCACCGCCGCGATCAGCCCGTTGGCCCCCTCGACCGCCATGTAGATATCGGTGGGCAGGTCGGCGGGCCGGTGCACATGCCCGGTCAGGATGCCGCGGCGGGCACAGGCGGCAAGCAACTCGTCGCCTTCGGCATCGCGCCCCACCGCAGAAAGCAGCGCCGGGGTCAGGCCGAAGCGGCTCAGGGTCATGGCGATGTTGAGCGCCACCCCGCCAGGCAGGCGCCGGATCCGCCCCGGCATGTCCGCGCCCAGATGCATCCGCTCGGGCACCCGCCCGATCACGTCCCACAGGACCGATCCGATGCACAGGATATCGGCCGATGTTTCTGCTTTTGCCTTCATCCGCCCTGCATGGCCCGCCATGGCCCCGGCGTCAATCGGGAACCGTGCGAAGGGGCACGTTGATGGGCCAGGTGGTGTTGACAATGTTCGCGCTGACCTTAGGGTGCGATGCCCGGCGCGGCGGACCACCGCCCGCATCAAGCGCGCGTTTCCTGATGAGATCAAGCATGATAAAGACAATTCATGACAATGCGTTGGAAGGCATTGTTGAAGTTTCGACGGCATTCCGCCGAAGGCTCGCCACCTGGTGCTGGACGGCCCTTGCCGCCGCCCTGGTCACGGCCCTGTCGGTGTCTGCCGCCACGGCGCACCAATTGCGACCGGCCTTCGTGGACCTCGCGCGATCGGGTCAGCAGCTGGAGCTGACCATTCGGCTGAACATGGAGGTCATCCTTACCGGGGCAGACATCTCGCAACTGGGAAATACCAATGACACGAAATTTGCCGACAGAGCGGAGATCTATCGGGGGCTTCGCGCCTTGCCGGAGGAGGCGTTGCACCAGAAAATCCTTGAATTCTGGCCGCAAATGGCGCCGAACATCCACCTGCGGGCCGGGGACGAGGAACTGGCATTGAAGCTGGAGCGGGTCGAGATCATCGCGCCGGACGATCCGGCCCTGGCCCGCGACACGGTGCTGCATCTGCGGGCCGATCTGCCGCCGGGGGCGCAGGAGGTGCAGTTTCGCTGGGCGCGGGAATACGGCAAGGTCGTGCTCCGCCAGCAAGGGGTCGAGGCGCCGTTTTCGGGCTTTCTGGAAGCGGGCGAGGAAAGCGTGCCGATAGCGCTTGCCGGTGGCGGCGCCCAGAGCGGCTGGCAGGCCTTTGCCAGCTATGTGCCGGTGGGCTTTCGCCACATCCTGCCGCTGGGGACCGATCATATCCTGTTCGTGCTGGGGCTGTTTTTCCTGTCCACGCGCTGGCGGCCGCTGCTGACCCAGGTCACGCTGTTCACGGTGGCGCATACCCTGACCCTGGCGCTGGCGGCGCTTGGGATCGTGCAGGTGCCGGCCGCCATCGTCGAGCCGCTGATCGCGCTGTCGATCACGTTCGTGGCGGTCGAGAACATCTTTACCACCGGGCTGAGCCGCACCCGGCCATTCGTGGTGTTCGGATTCGGGTTGCTGCACGGGCTGGGCTTTGCCAGCGTGCTGGGCGAGTTCGGCCTGCCAAAAGACGCCTTCATCCCGGCGCTTCTGGGCTTCAATGTCGGGGTCGAACTGGGCCAGCTGACCATCATTGCCACCGCCTTTCTCACGGTCGGTTACTGGTTTGGCCGCAAGCCGTGGTATCGTGAGGTGATCTCGATTCCGGTTTCGGTGGCGATTGCGGTGATCGGCGCCTGGTGGGTGATCGAGCGCACGCTGTTGGTGTGAGGCGCAGGTGGGGGCCAGCCCCCGCGCCCCCGGAGTATTTCGGGAAGGGTCTATTCCAGCTCAGCGTCTGAGCGGTTTCATTCTGCACGATGTGAGCAGGATTTTGTAGAGGTCGTTTTTGC
>CAZPDV010000262.1:0-3262 GCA_964585355.1 uncultured Aliiroseovarius sp. | reverse complement strand
AAAACAGACGCTGTAAGGCATTGAAAACCTTCTGACACTTCGCGCCCGCTCTGGGGGGCGGAGTCGGGCGCGAACCGGATTTCAGGCAACCCGGAATCCATGAAACCCATGACATGAAATTCGTTTCCACGACACCGCGCGGCACGGCCCCGTTCAGCCCTTGGCGGCGGCCTTGAGCATCGCCTCGGCGGTGCTGGCCGAGGTCACCACATGGGTCACATAGCCTCCGGCAATGGCCGACAGCATCGGCACCACCTTGTCGGCCCCGGTCGAGACCAGCAGCCCCATGTCGAGGCCCAGGAGCTTGTCCAGCTCGACCCCGATCATCCGGTCGTCAAGCGCGCCCGGCACCGAACGCCCCCGGGCATCGATGAAGCGGCCGCACAGCACCCCGGTCGCCCCCTGGCGCACATACCAGTCAAGGTCCTCGTGGCTGGCGACCCCGGAACTGACGATATGGCTTTCATGGGTGGAGGAGCCGGCGGCGAAGATCGCCTTGTTGCAATGGCTCAGCGCGTCAAGCTGACCGGCGATGATCGGCTCGGCCCGCAGGCGGCGGGCCAGGTCCGGGTCCGACAGCACCGCCGGCGCGTGCAGGTTCACCAGCCGCGCGCCCAGCTTCATCGCCATATGCGCCGAACAGATCTCGGCGGTAAAGCCATAGGGCGTGGCCATCGAGCCCACCAGTTGCGATACCGAGACATTCTCGGTGCGGGTCTCGTCCATGGCCTCGGCCACCTCATAGACCGTGCGCCCCCAGGACACGCCCAGCTTGTCGCCCGGCTCGATCAGCCCCGGCAGCCACTCCGCCGCCCCCCGCGCCACCCGGATCAGCCTGTCCTCGTCGCTGCGCGCGGTGGCGTCGGGCACCACATAGGCCGCCGCCAGCCCGAAGCGCTCGCGCAGCTGTTCCGCCAGCCGGTGGCCGGTAAAGGCCTCGCTCGACAGGCTGATGCGCACGATGCCGCGCTCCCTGGCCTCTTGCAGGTAGTTGACGATGGTGGCGCGCGACACGCCCAGCTGATCGGCGATCTCGTTCTGCTTCTTGCCCTCGTGGAAATACATCCAGGCGGCCTCGATCACGATGTTTTCGCCCGAAACCTGCCCGGCGGTGCGCCTGCGGGTGGTAATCGCCATGCTGTTGCTCCGTTTCGGCCCCGGCCGGGGATCCCTCACTTTTTGATACTTGACACCATGCTCTGACAATTGTCAAAACACCCCTGCCCGGTCGGGCACAGCACTTCCTGTTGCCGTACCATCTTTCACAGTGACCATATCATAGGGGCGCATCATGGCTGAAAACAGATGGAATGCGAAAGCGGCCGAAGAATTTGCCCGCGCCCAGGGCGACAGCGCCGCCGACCGGGCGCTGGGGGTGCAGATCTATGCCTCGCGGCTGATCGGCGCCGACCCGGACCTGGTGCTGCATGGCGGCGGCAATACCTCGGTCAAGGTCCGGCGCCCGGACCTGTTCGGGACCGAGCGCGAGGTGCTGCATGTCAAGGGCTCGGGCCACGACCTGGCCACGATCACCGCCGCCGGCATGCCCGGCCTGTGGCTGGAGCCGGTGCGCGCCCTGCGCGGCCTCGACCGGCTGGCCGATCGCGACATGATCAACGCCCTGCGCGGCGCCATGCTGGACGCCTCGGGGCCATATCCGTCGATCGAAAGCCTGCTGCACGCCTTCCTGCCGCATGCCCATGTCAACCACAGCCACGCCACCGCCATGATCGCGCTGGCCGACCTGCCCGAGGCCGAGGCGGTGATCCGCGACATCTTTGGCGCGCGCATGGGGGTGGTGCCGTTCTACAAGCCCGGTTTCGAGCTGGGGGTGGCGGCGGCGCGGGTGTTCGAGGAAAACCCCGAGGTCGAGGGGCTGATCCTGCTCAACCACGGCCATTTCGCCTTTGCCGAAGAGGCCGAGACCGCCTATGCCCGCCTGATCGACCAGAACAACGCGGTCGAGGCCTGGTTCGCCGCGCATCGCCGCCCCCCGGCCCGCGCCAGCCGGCCGGCCCCGCGCCCGCCCGAGGCGCTCCTGCCCGCGCTGCGCGGCACCATCGGCGGGCAGATCGCCAGCCACACCGGCAACCCGGATGCGGCCATGCCGGTGATCGACCTGCGCCGGGGCGACGCGATCGACGCCTTCCTGGCCCGGCCCGACCTGGCCGATCTGGCCGCGCGCGGCGTCGCCACGCCGGACCACGTGATTCGCACCAGGAACAAGCCGGTGCTGTTGACCGATACCCCGGTGGCCGAGGCGGTGGCGCGCTATGCCGATGCCTACCGCGCCTATTTCGAAGCCAACGTCACCCGCTATCCGGCGGGCAGGACGCTGCTGGCGCCGGTGCCGAACGTGGCCTGGATTCCGGGGCTGGGGATTGCCGGGATCGGGCGCGATGCCGGTGCCGCCGCCAAGGCCGCCGACCTGGCCCTTCAGAATATCCGTGCCATGGAGATGGCCGAGGATGCCGGCGGCTACAGGCCGCTGGACGAGGCCCGGCTGTTCGACCTGGAATACTGGGACCTGGAGCAGGCCAAGCTGGGCCGCAGCGCGCCGCCGCCCCATGCCGGGCATGTGGTGCTGGTCACCGGCGGCGCCGGCGCCATCGGGCTGGCCACCGCCGAGGCCTTTGCCGCGCGCGGCGCCAACATCTTTGTGGTGGACCTGTCCGAGGACGCGCTTGCGCGCGCGCTGGAGCGGCTGGGCCCCGGGCATGCGGGCATCGCCATGGACATCACCGCCCCCGGCGCGGCCGAGCAGGCGGTCGCTGCCGCCGTGGCGCGCTTTGGCGGGCTCGACATCCTGGTTTCCAATGCCGGCGCCGCCTGGACCGGCGAAATGGCCGAGATGGACGACGCGCTCTTGCGCCGGAGTTTCGAGCTTAATTTCTTTGCCCATCAAGCCTTTGCCAGGGCCACCGTGGCGGTGCTGCGCGCCCAGGGGCGCGGCGGCAGCCTGCTGTTCAACGTCTCCAAACAGGCGGTGAATCCCGGCAGGAATTTCGGCGCCTACGGCCTGCCCAAGGCGACCACCATGTTCCTGGTCAAGCAACTGGCGCTGGAACTGGGGGCCGAGGGGATCCGCGCCAACGGCATCAATGCCGACCGGATCCGCTCGGGCCTGCTGGACGACGATTTCATCGCCAAACGCAGCCAGGCGCGCGGGATCGACGCGGCAACCTACATGGCCGGCAACCTGCTCAGACGCGAAGTCGAAGCGCGCCATGTGGCCGAGGCCTTCGTGGCGCTGGCCGATGCC
>CAZPDV010000261.1:0-3286 GCA_964585355.1 uncultured Aliiroseovarius sp. | reverse complement strand
CCGGCCACCGCGAATCAGCACCACCGAGTGCTCCTGCAGGTTATGACCTTCTCCGGGGATGTAGCTGATCACCTCATAGCCATTGGTCAGGCGCACCTTGGCAACCTTCCGCATGGCCGAGTTCGGCTTCTTCGGCGTCGTGGTATAGACGCGGGTGCAGACGCCGCGCTTCTGCGGGCACCCCTCCATGTGAAGGGATTTCGAGCGTTTCACTTTCGGCTGCCGCGGCTTGCGGATCAGCTGTTGGATCGTTGGCATAGAGGTTCTTCCCCGTGTTGCAACACATTTCAATTTCAAGCGGCGTCTCACGCGTCCGTAAAACGCAAACGAACCGCACCCGTCCCCTCGTTCGCGGGAACGACGCGGTGGAATTCCAGAGGACCGGGGCATCTCTGCCCGAGTCTTGACCACTTAAGTCTCTCAACTGCCGGGAGGCGGCAATCCCCCTACCCAACGGGCGCCGTATATGGGGAGTCGCGCGCCCTGTCAACAGCCCTTTCAGACAGGCGCGGCTTCGCAGGCCTTGCGCCGCAACTGCCGCTCGCGCCACAGGGTGAAAAGCCCCATCGCCACCACGATCGCCGCCCCCAGCAGGGTCAGCGCGTCGGGCCAGTCGCCAAACACCAGCCAGCCCAGCAGCAGCGCCCACAGGATGCTGGTATAGCGAAACGGCGCGACAAAACCGATCTCGCCCTGGCGCATGGTCATGACCGAGGACAGATACCCCGCCAGAATGAACAGCGACGCCAGCGCCACCGGGGCAAGCCTGCCCGGCGTCAGCGGCACCCATGGCTCCATGGTCGAGGCCAGACCGGCGGCCAGGGTGATCGACCCGGCGCCGACCAGCGCCACGGTCAGGGACGGCACCCCGGCCGACAGGCGCCGCACCGAAAGATCGCGAATGGTGACAAACCCCACCGCCGCCAGCGCATAAAGCGACCAGATGCTGAACCCTTCGGCCCCCGGCCGCACGATGATCAGCACCCCGATGAAACCCACCGCAATCGCCACGATCCGCCGCCAGCCCAGGGGCTCGCCCAGAAACAGCGCCGCCGCCAGCGCCACGGTCAGCGGCAGGCTCTGCAAGATCGCGGTGACATTGGCGATCGGCGCATGAAACAGCGCGGTCAGAAACAGAAAGGTCGCGGCCCCCTCGCACAGGCTGCGCACCGCAATCACCCCCCAGTCCCGCCGTGCCAGACCGAACCGCAGCCCGCCCACGGCGCGGCCCAGCAGATACAGCCAGAGCGTGGTCAGCACCCCCCGCAGAAAAATCGCCTGCATGAGCGGCACCTCGCCCGAAAGCGTCTTCATCACCGTGTCATTGAAGGTAAATGCCGCCATCGACACCACCATCAAGCCGGCACCACGCATGTTGTCCGTCAGGGCCATTCGCACCTCCCGCGCCCGGGTAGCAAAGCCCGCCCCCGCGCGCCAGCCCTTTCATCTTTCCCCAAATACTCCCGCCGGAGGCCTCAAATCCTGCGCATGGCGAAGACCTGGCACGGGCTGGCAGAATTTCAGGGCGCGACACCCCCAACAAAAAGCCCCGCCAAAAGGCGGGGCTCTGGTTTTCGTTCAGACCGGATCAGGGCTGCTCGTCGCCGCCGCTTTCCGGGGTCTCGACCAGGCCGCTGTCGGCCTCGGCATCGACCGGCTCCGAGAAGACGCCGCCATCATCCGCAGGCGCGGCCAGGGCGGCTGCGGCTTCGGCTTCCTTGCGGGCCTCTTCGATCACCTTCTGGTCACGCTGGGTTGCGATGCGGCGAATCTCCTGGGTGGCGCCACCGGTACCGGCCGGGATCAGCCGGCCGACGATGACGTTTTCCTTGAGCCCCACCAGCTTGTCGCGCTTGCCCTGAACCGAGGCTTCGGTCAGCACCCGGGTCGTTTCCTGGAACGACGCTGCCGAGATGAACGAGCGGGTCTGCAGGCTGGCCTTGGTGATGCCCAGCAGGATCGGCTCGCCCTTGGCCGGGCGCATGCCCTTGGCGATGGCCTTCTCATTGGCCGCGTCGAACTCGGCCTTGTCCACATGCTCGCCCTTGAGCAGGGTGGTTTCGCCGCTGTCCAGGATCTCCCATTTCTGCAACATCTGGCGCACGATCACTTCGATATGCTTGTCGTTGATCTTCACACCCTGCAGGCGATAGACGTCCTGCACCTCGTCGATCATGTAATCGGCCAGCGCCTCGACCCCCATTACCGCCAGGATATCGTGCGGCGCCGGGTTGCCGTCCATGATATAGTCGCCCTTCTGCACGAAGTCGCCCTCGGCAACCGGGATGTGCTTGCCCTTGGGCACCATGTACTCGACTTTTTCCAGGCTCTCGTCCACGGGCTCGATGGCGATGCGGCGCTTGTTCTTGTAGTCCTTGCCGAAACGCACATAGCCGTCGATTTCGGCGATGATGGCGTGGTCCTTGGGTCGGCGCGCCTCGAACAGTTCCGCCACCCGCGGCAAACCGCCGGTGATGTCCTTGGTCTTGGCGCCTTCGCGCGGGATACGTGCCACCACGTCGCCGGGCCTGACCTCCTGCCCGTCCTCGACCGACAGCACCGCATCCACCGACATGGTATAGACCACCGGATTGCCGGCATCGTTGCGCACCGGCTCTCCGTCCTCGCCGACGATGATGATCTCGGGCTTGAGGTCCGAGCCTTTGGGCGCGGTGCGCCAGTCGGTCACGATCTTCTGGGTCATGCCGGTGGCATCGTCGGTTTCCTCGCGCACCGAGATCCCGGTGATCAGGTCAACCAGCTTCACCTTGCCGCCCTTTTCGGCAATGATCGGCAGGGTATAGGGATCCCACTCGAAGAGCTTGTCGCCCCGCTTGACCTGCTGCTTGTCCTTGACGAACAGCTTGGAGCCATAGGAAAGCTTGTGGGTGGCCCGCTCGATGCCATGTTCGTCGATGATGGCGATCTGCATGTTGCGGCCCATGACCACCTGCTCGCCAGCCGCGTTTTCCAGCACCTTGGCATTGCGGAACTCCACGGTACCGTCATGGCTGGATTCCTGGAAGGATTGCTGACCGCCCTGGGCGATGCCGCCGATGTGGAAGGTCCGCATGGTCAGCTGGGTGCCCGGCTCGCCGATCGACTGGGCGGCGATGATGCCCACCGCCTCGCCGATATTGACCATGGTGCCGCGCGCCAGGTCGCGCCCATAGCACATGGCGCACACCCCCTCTTCGGACTCACAGGTCAGCGGCGAGCGGATGCGCATGGCGGCGATATCCGCGGCGGCAATGGCATCGGCCATGTGCTCGTCCACAAGGTCGCC
>CAZPDV010000260.1:0-3287 GCA_964585355.1 uncultured Aliiroseovarius sp. | reverse complement strand
CCATGTCCCAGGGGAAGAAGATCCAGGTGTCCTGGCTGACCTCGGTGATGAAGGTGTTGACCATGGGCCGGCCCTTGGGCTTGGCGTAAACGGTGGCGATATGGGCCTTGGGCATCAGCTCGCGGACCGCTTCGAGCGTGCGGCCTGTATCCACCAGGTCGTCGATCACCAGGATCCCCTCGCCATCGCCAACCACATCCATGTCAGGCTTCTTGATGACCTCGGGCTCGGACTGGGTCTGATGCTGATAGGACTTGACGCTGACCGTATCGACCATGCGGATGTCAAGCTCGCGCGCCACGATCATCGCCGGGGCCATGCCGCCGCGGGTGATCGCCACCACCGCCTTCCAGGCGCCGCCCTCGCCGGGGCCCTGCCCATCGAGCCGCCAGGCCAGGGCGCGGGCATCGCGGTGGATCTGGTCCCAGCTTACGTGAAATCCCTTTTCATGCGGCAGGCGGGTGGTGCTCATCTGTCTTTCCTTCCGGTCACAAGATCAATATCCGGGGCGTCCACCGCCTTCATGCCGATGGCGTGATAGCCCGCATCCACGTGGTGCACTTCGCCCGAGACGCCCCGCCCCATATCGCTGAGAAGATAGAGCGCGGCATTGCCCACATCCTCGATGCTCACCGTGCGGCGCAGCGGCGCGTTCAACTCGTTCCACTTCAGAATCAGGCGAAAATCGCCGATCCCCGAGGCCGCCAGCGTCTTGATCGGCCCGGCGGAAATGGCGTTGACGCGGATGCCGTCCTTGCCCAGATCCTCGGCAATATAGCGCACGCTGGCCTCAAGCGCGGCCTTGGCCACCCCCATCACGTGATAGTTCGGCATCACCTTTTCGGCGCCGTAATAGGTCATGGTCAGCATGGCGCCGCCATCGGGCATCATCGCCGCCGCCCGGCGCGCCACCGCGGTGAAGGAATAGACCGAAATATCCATGGTCACCCGGAAATTTTCGGCCGTGGTATCGACATAGCGACCGCGCAGCTGGCTCTTGTCGGAAAAACCGATCGCATGCACCACGAAGTCAAGCGTGCCCCACGTTTCGGCCAGGGTGGCAAACAGCGCGTCCAGCGAGGCCTCATCGCCCACGTCGCAGGGCACGACGATCTCGCTGCCCAGCTCGGCGGCCAGCGGCGCGACCCGCTTTTTGAGCGCCTCGCCCTGATAGGAAAAGGCAAGCTCGGCGCCTTCCGCGGCCAGCGCGCGGGCGATCCCCCAGGCGATCGACTTGTTGTTGGCCAGCCCCATGATGAGCCCGCGTTTGCCTTGCATGGATGCAGCCGACATTTGCTGTTCCCCCCCGCTTTGATGTGCGTTAAGCCGGTTTAGGCGATCATGGCTGGGCCTTCAAGTCTGACCCGGCAAGGAGGGGCTGAATGGGAAAACGAACCGGAATTTTCGCGGGCGATGATCCGTTTGAAATCACCCGTCGTTGGCTCGAAGAGGCGGAGAAGACCGAGCCCAACGATGCCAACGCCATTGCCCTGGCCACGGTTGACGCCGAGGGCATGCCGGATGTGCGCATGGTGCTGCTCAAGGCGATCGAGAAGGCAAGCTTTGTCTTTTATACCAATTACGGCTCGGCCAAGGCGCGCGAGATCGAGGCCACCGGCAAGGCCGCCTTTGTCATGCACTGGAAAAGCCTGCGCCGGCAGGTGCGGGTGCGCGGGCTGGTCAGCCGCGAGGACGGGCCGGCGGCGGATGCCTATTTCGCCTCGCGCTCGCTCAAGAGCCGGCTGGGGGCCTGGGCCTCGCATCAGAGCCAGCCGCTGAAATCACGCGCCGTCCTGATGGCGCGGGTGGCGCGGCTCACCGCCGAACTGGGGCCGAACCCGCCGCGCCCGCCATTCTGGGGCGGCTATCGGATCACCCCGCTGGAAATCGAGTTCTGGGCCGATGGTGCCTTTCGCCTGCATGACCGATTCTTGTGGCGCCGGGCAACGCCGGAAGAGGCCTGGCAGGTAACGCGACTTAACCCCTGATTGAAATGGAGAAATTTCACGTAACGTGAATTGAGCAACCCTGCAAAAACGAGGTTTTTCCGCTTGCACGGGCAAAACTTTCTCGCCACAAATGCGGCGGGATGGAAATTTTGGAACAGGAAGAAAACGTGTCTGAAGAGGATCAGCTGCACGCGCCCCGGCGCCTGCGCGGCGTGGTAAAATGGTTCGACCCGAAAAAGGGGTTTGGCTTCATCCTGCCCGATGAGGGCGGGCCGGATGTGCTGCTCCATGCCAATGTGCTCAGGAATTTCGGGCAAAGCTCGGTGGCCGATAGTGCCGAGATCGAGGTTGACGTGATCAGGACCGAGCGCGGTCAGCAGGCGGTCGAGGTGCACGAGATCGTGCCGCCGGCGGGGGGCGAGCATTTTCACATCGAGATGCCCGATGGCGAGGTTGTGGAAGATCTTGAGGGGCTGGAGCTGGAGCCCGCGCGCATCAAGTGGTTCGACAAGGGCAAGGGCTTCGGTTTTGCCAATGTGTTCGGCTCGGCCGAAGACGTGTTCATCCATATCGAGGTGCTGCGCCGCTCCGGCATGGCCGACCTGCAGGCGGGCGAGGCGATCTGCCTGGCCCGGCGCGAGGGCAAGCGCGGCGCCATGGCGGTGCTGGTCAAGAGCTGGGATTCGGTGCTAGAACCCGACGAGGACTAGTCGGAGGTCGCCATGAACCCTGCCCGGAAGGCAACACGCTTGGGCCGCGCGCTGCTGCTGATGCTGGCGGTGCTGGCGGCAGGGCGGGCCGCCGGGGCAGAGGCCTGCCGCGACGATGTTCTGGACCTGCGCGGGCCATGGGGACAGGCGCGGTTTCAGGTAGAGCTTGCCGATGACCCGGCCGAACGCGCCCGCGGCCTGATGTTTCGCGACAGTCTCGCGGCCAGTGCCGGCATGCTGTTTGTCTATGACCGCCCCGGCGCGCCGGCTTTCTGGATGAAAAACACCCTGATTCCGCTGGACATGCTGTTCATCACCCCCGAAGGGGTGGTGCAGGCGGTGCATTCCATGGCCAGGCCGGGCGACCTGACGCCGATTTCCGGCGGGCAGGGGGTGCAATATGTGCTTGAAATCAAGGGCGGCCTGGCCAAGGTGATGGGAATTGCGCCGGGCAGCCAGCTGCGCCACCCGGCAATCGACCCGGCCCGCGCCGCCTGGCCCTGTGACGAATGAGGGCGCGCGGCCATGCGATTTCACTTTCCAAAGCCAGCCCCAGCCGCTATTGAAACGCCCGTCGGGGCGTAGCGCAGCCTGGTAGCGCGACGGTTTTGGGTACCGTAGGTCGCAA
>CAZPDV010000259.1:0-3293 GCA_964585355.1 uncultured Aliiroseovarius sp. | reverse complement strand
ACGACAGCCACATGAGCGTGAAAACCGCCCTGCAACTGATCAATGCCGAGCTGGATGCCTATTTCAACGACATCGAAGGCGAGTTCGACCCCGAAACCCGTTTCGCCATTACGTGGTACGGGCAGCATGGCCTGGGCACGGGAGATTATGGCGAGGCCGACAATCTGGCCCGCGCCCGCGGCATCTCGGTGGAGAGCGTGAAACATGCCGGCATCGTCGAGGCCGCCGCTGGCAAGGTGCGCATTCTTGCCCGCGGCGAACTGGAGCAGGACTGGTCACCGCAAACCGATAACCACCTGACCATCTGGGAATGCCTGCACTATCTGATCCGCCTGCACGAGAATGAGGGCCTGTCGGACAACACCGCAAGGCTCATGAAAAAGCTCGGCACGCGCGCCGAAGCCACCCGCGACCTCGCCTATTGCCTCTATGACATCTGCGCCAACAAGCGCCAGGATGCAAAGGAAGCCACCGCCTACAACGCCCTGATCGCCGACTGGCCGGACCTCGGCATGCTCGCCGCCCGTATCCGGGATACGGAGGAAGGGCAAATGGATCTGGATATCTGACAGGAAGAGAAGAAGAGAAAATGGCCAAAAGCGCAAGACAGACTGTTTTCGAGGGCATGGAACTGTTGCCCCGGGCCCTTGTTCCCTTCGTGGAAAGGCGGCTGGAGGGAGCATTCGGCGCGGACTGGCCCGCCCGGGTGGTGGAAAGCATAAAAGGGCTCAGGTCCGATGGCAGCGGACGGATAGGCTGGGACCAGCAGGCCCTGCTCAAGACCATGATGTTCCTGTGGAAAGATGCCTTCGCACCGGTCCTGGGCCATACGGAACGCTCCTATGTTTCCGAACTTCTCGATGTCCGCAACAAACTTGCCCACAATGAGCCCTTTTCCTATGACGACGCCGAGCGGGCGCTGGACACCATGCGCCGTCTGCTGACCTCCATCAGTGCCCGGGAGGCGGCGGAAAAGACCGGCAGGATGCGCGACGCCATCCTGCGCACCAAATTCGCCGAATTGCAGCGCAACGAGGAGCGCCGCAAGACCCGCCGCGCCGATATCGGTACGGAAACCGTCTCCGGCCTTCTTCCCTGGCGCGAGATCGTCGAGCCGCACCCGGATGTGGCCACCGGCGATTTCCAGCAGGCCGAATTCGCCGCCAATCTCGATGATGTCTACCGTGGCATCGCGCCGTCCGAATATTCCGATCCGCGCGAGTTTTTCGCCCGCACCTATCTGACCGAAGGCCTCAGCCGCCTGCTGAGCGGAGCGGCAAGGCGCCTGTCCGGCTCCGGTGGCGATCCGGTGGTGGAACTGCAAACCAATTTCGGCGGTGGCAAGACGCATTCAATGCTGGCGCTCTATCACATGGCCTCCGGCCTGCCCGCCGCCGATCTGCCCGGGCTCGACCAGTTGCTCTCCGAGGACGGCCTGTCCTTGCCCGGGCACGTCAGCCGCGCCGTGCTGGTGGGCACCGCCCGCGCTCCGGGGGAGGCGATCCAGCGGGAGGAGGTAGGCGAAATACACACCACCTGGGGCGACATGGCCTGGCAACTGGGCGGCAAGGATGCCTTTGCCCTCGTCGCCGGGCAGGATGCCAGGGGGATTGCTCCTGGCACCGTGCTGCTGAAGGAACTGTTCGCCATGTGCGCGCCCAGCCTCATCCTGATCGACGAATGGGTGGCTTACCTGCGCCAGATCCATGGCATGAACGATCTGGCCTCGGGCAGTTTCGATGCCAACCTGACCTTTGTTCAGTCTCTGACCGAAGCTGTCAAGGCCAGCCCGCAAACCCTGCTGGTCGCCTCCCTGCCACAATCACAGATCGAGGTGGGCGGCGATGCCGGCAAGGAGGCGCTGGCGGCTCTCAAGCAGACCTTTTCGCGCGTTGGCGCAAGCTGGCAGCCAGCCACCCAGGAAGAAAGCTATGAGATTGTCCGCCGCCGTCTGTTCCGCGATATTCCCGGCCACGGCTATCCCCATCGCGACAACACCATCAAGCAGTTTGCGAAACTGTATCGCGAGAACGTCAAGGACTTCCCCCAAGGCTGCGCGGAGGAGGACTACCGGCGCAAGATGGAAAAGGCCTTTCCCATCCATCCGGAACTGTTCGATCAGCTTTATGCCAGCTGGGGATCGCTGGAGAAGTTTCAAAGGACGCGCGGCGTCCTGCGCCTCATGGCCCAGGTCATTCATGAGCTGTGGATGCATAATGACCCTTCCGTGATGATCATGCCCGGCAGCGTGCCCGTGGGCTCACCGCGGGTAGAGCCGGAATTTCTGAAATTTCTTACCCCCAACTGGCAGAGTATCATTTCCAGCGATGTCGAGGGAGCCAGCTCCACGCCCTGGAAAATCGATCAGGGCGCGCCCAATCTGAACCGCTATTCAGCCACCCGCCGGGTGGCCCGCACCGTTTTTCTGGCCACCGCGCCCATGCTGGAGGGGCACAAAAATCGCGGCATTGATGATAGGCGGATCAATCTTGGCTGCGCCCAGCCAGGCGAGCGGCCGATGATCTTTGGCGATGCCCTGCGCCGTCTGGCCAACAGGGCCCGGTTCATGCACGGCAATCTGGGGCGATACTGGTATTCCACCAAGCCGAGCCTGAACCGTCTGGCCGCCGACCGGGCAGCCCAGATCGAGGATGCCCTGGTGATTCTGGAGATCAACAGGGCGCTTGGCAAATATGTCGGCAGTCTGGGCAATCGCGGGCATTTCGAGACCGTACAGGTGGCCCCGGCATCCTCCTCCGAAGTGCCCGATGAAGCCGGCGGGGTGCGGGCTGTCATCCTCGATGTCGAGCATCCCCACCGCAAGGGGCACAAAAAATCCGAAGCCCAGGCATGGGCACAAGAAATCCTGCAAAATCGCGGTGATGCACCTCGGGTCAACTGCAACACTCTGGTGTTCATTGCACCGGAAACCCGCCGCATTGGCGATATCACCGAGGCCATGCGGCTTTTGCTGGCCTGGCGCGGGATTGTGGAGGACAAGGACCAGCTCGACCTGACCCAGAGCGATTTTGCCTATGCCAGAAAGAAGGCGGAAGAAGCCGTGGAAACCTTCCGGGAGCGGATGAAGGAAGCATGGTGCCATCTGCTTTGGCCCGTGCAGGAGAAACCGGGAAAAGACGTGGAATGGTCCTGCGCGAAAATCCCCGCACAGGATGGGCTGCTGGCTGCCGCCAGCAGGAAACTGGCCGGTGATGGCGCCATTTTTGTTGAGCTGGGACCGGGGAATCTGGACAAGCTGCTCAAGTCCTATATCTGGAACGGCAGGCCGCATA
>CAZPDV010000258.1:0-3299 GCA_964585355.1 uncultured Aliiroseovarius sp. | reverse complement strand
GGCCGGCAGGAGGGGGCGGAAATCCTCGATCTTGGCGGCGGTGCGCGGCATCACCTCGATGGAGTAGCCGTCAAGCAAGGCGGCGAGCGCGTCGGGTGCGTCGGTCTGATCTTTTTCGCGTCGTCTGAAATGCAACAGCGCCATGGTTGCCTCCCGGATATGTGCGAGGAGCGGGGTCACCCCGGCTCTCGCCCGTCGTTTGCAATCAGGGCCCTGAGCCGGGCCGGGTCATATTCCTGGTCGAGCCGGGCGGCCTCGGCCCGGGCGATGGCCTCGGCCTCGCCCTCGGCGGCAAAGGCGGCGGCCCGGCGCCACTCGGCCAGATAGGCATCGGTGTCCGAGGCCCCGACCTTCATGGCGGCGCGGTCGATGGCCTGCTCGAAGCGCTCGGGCAGTTGCACCTTGGCGGCCCGCCGCCCCCGGCCGACAATGACCTGGGCCGGGATGTCGCGCCAGTAAACTATGGTCACATCGGGCATGGCTCATCCTCTCGCACGCCCCCTCTTAGCCGTGGCGCGGGCCGTTGCGGGGGCGGATTTCGACCTGTTCGCGCCTGCAAACGACGCAGGCGCAGATTTACCCGGTTGCGCCGGTGCAGGCCATGGGCGGAGGCATGAAAACTTTTCATCATTGACATGAGCGCAATCCGGCGGGGCCGCGCGCGTGCTTGACACGGCCGGCGCCGCGCCCTACCTGACGGGCCTCATGTCCAGCCCAGCCCACACCTCTGGCCAAGCCGCTGCCCTGCCGGATCCGCGCCACGTCATCCTGTCCGGCGCGCCCGAGGGGTTTGACGCGCGCCTGGTGCTCAGGGAACTGGCGGCGGCGGGCGGGGGGCCGGTGTTGTTCATCGCCCGCGACGAGGCCCGGATGGCGGCGATGCAGGCGGCGCTGGCATTTTTCGCGCCGCTGACCCCGGTGGTGACCCTGCCGGGCTGGGATTGTCTGCCGTTCGACCGGGTATCGCCGGCGGCCGAGGTTTCGGCCGCGCGCATGGCGGTGCTGGCGGGGTTGGCCCATGGCACCCTGGGCGGTGGCGCGCCCTTTGTCCTGCTCACCACCCTGTCGGCCGCGACCCAGCGCCTGCCGGCGCGCGCGGTGCTGGCCGGGGCCTCGTTCAGCGCCGAGGTCGGCGGGCGGGTCGATCTGGCGGCGCTGGGCGGGTGGCGCACGCGCATGGGGTTTGCCCAGAGCCCGACCGTGACCGAGCCCGGCGATTTTGCCATTCGCGGCGGCATCATCGACATCTTCAGCCCCGGCCAGGCGGGGCCGGTGCGCCTTGACCTTTTTGGCGACGTGCTGGATGGCGCCCGGCGTTTTTATCTGAATGATACGCCCACCACCGAGAAGCTGGCCCGGATCGAGCTGGCCCCGGTCAGCGAGGTGATCCTGGACGAGGCCGCGATCCGCCGCTTTCGCCAGGCCTATCGGGCCGAGTTCGGCGCCGCCAGCAGCGACGATGCGCTTTACGAGGCGGTCAGCGCCGGGCGCAAGCACCAGGGGCTGGAACATTGGCTGCCGTTTTTTCACGAGCGGCTGGAAACCCTGTTCGACTACCTGCCCGAGGCGCCGGTGATGCTGGACGATCGCTTTACCGCGGCGCGGCTGGCGCGGTGGGAGGCGGTCAGCGATCAGTACCAGGCGCGGTGCGAGGCGCTGGCGGCGAAAAGCCGGCTCGACAGCGTGTACAAGCCTTGTCCGGCAGGGGCGCTCTATCTGGACGATGCCGCCTGGAACGCTGCCGTCAAGGGGCGCCGGGTGGTGGCGCTGGCGGCCCTGCCACAGCCCACCGGGGCAGGGGTGCTGGATGCGGGCGGGCGGCTGGGGCGCTCTTTCGCGCCCGAGCGACAGGCGGAAAACGTCAATCTTTTCAAGGCGCTGGCCGATCATGTCACGGTCAAGCGCGCGGACAGCGCGGTGGTGCTGGCCAGCTATTCGGAAGGGGCGCGCGAGCGGCTGGGCGGGCTCATCACCGACGAGGGCCTGCCGCCCGCCGCCGAGGTCGCCGACTGGCGCGACATCCCCGAGGGGCCGGGCGGGCCGTACCTGGCGGTCTGGCCGCTGGAGCAGGGCTTCGAGGCGCCGGGCCTTACCGTGATTTCGGAGACCGACGTGCTGGGCGAGCGGCTGATCCGGCCGGTGCGCCGGCGGCGGCGGGCCGAGAACTTCCTGACCGAGGCGCAGGCGCTCAGCGCCGGCGAGCTGGTGGTGCATGTGGACCACGGGGTAGGGCGCTTTACCGGGCTTGAAACCATCACCGCGCTTGGCGCGCCGCATGAATGCCTGGCGCTGGAATATGCCGGCGGCGACCGGCTGTTCCTGCCGGTGGAAAATATCGAACTGCTGTCGAAATACGGCCACGAGGAGGGGCTGCTCGACAAGCTGGGCGGCGGCGCCTGGCAGGCCCGCAAGGCCCGGCTCAAGGAACGGATCCGCGAGGTGGCGGAAAACCTGATCCGGCTGGCCGCCGAGCGCGCCCTGCGCCGCGCCCCGGTGCTGGAGGCGCCGCATCACGCCTGGGAGGAATTTGCCGCCCGCTTCCCCTATCAGGAGACCGAGGACCAGCTTGCCGCGATCGAGGATGTGAGGGCCGACCTGGCCTCGGGCCGGCCCATGGACCGGCTGGTTTGCGGCGATGTGGGGTTTGGCAAGACCGAGGTCGCCATGCGCGCCGCCTTCACCGCCGCCATGGCCGGCTACCAGGTGGCGGTGATCGCGCCGACCACGCTCTTGGCGCGGCAGCATTACAAGAGCTTTGCCGAGCGCTTTCGCGGCCTGCCGATCCAGGTCGGGCAGCTTAGCCGCTTCGTGCCGGCGGGCGAGGCCGAGCGCACCCGCGAGGGGCTGCGGAACGGGCGCATGGATATCGTGATCGGCACCCATGCGTTGCTTGCGAAAAACGTGCGTTTTCATAACCTTGGCCTGCTGGTGGTGGACGAGGAACAGCGCTTTGGCGTGGCCCACAAGGAGCGCCTGAAGGCGTTGCGCTCGGACGTGCATGTGCTGACGCTGACCGCCACGCCGATCCCGCGCACCCTGCAGATGAGCCTGTCGGGGATCCGCGACCTGTCGATCATCGGCACCCCGCCGGTGGACCGGCTGGCGATCCGCACCTATGTCAGCGAGTTCGACAGCGTGACCATCCGCGAGGCGCTCCTGCGCGAGCATTACCGCGGCGGGCAGAGCTTTTTCGTGGTGCCGCGCATCGCCGATCTGCCCTGGGTCGAGGAATTTCTGCGCGAGCATGTGCCCGAGGTCAGCTTCGTGGTCGCCCATGGCCAGATGGCGGCGGGCGAGCT
>CAZPDV010000257.1:0-3320 GCA_964585355.1 uncultured Aliiroseovarius sp. | reverse complement strand
CCGGGTATGCCCGCGCAGGCCCCGGAATGGGCAAGGGGTATCAAGACGGGGTTAACGGGGGTTAACGCCAGCGTACGCTGCAAGAAGCAGGAACAGGCCTCAAAAGAAACGGCCAGCGGCGGGCACCCACCGCTGACCGTCTGTCATGGTTCAAAAGGAAGGCGGCGGCTCAGAAATCCAGGCCCACGCTCACCGCTGCCCGCACGCCTGACGTTGAATGATTGGCCAGATCAGCACGGATGAACCCATAGCTGCCAATCTTGTAGGTCGCATCCGCGCCGATAATATAGCTGGGCGAGCCGTCCAGGAAGGCGAAACCCGACAGGCCAATGCTCAAGCGGTCATTAACCGCGTAATGCCCCTTCGCCTGGAAAATGAACCCGTGAAACACGATCTGGTTGTACTGGAGCTCGGCGCCATAGCTGAACGCCCCGCTTTCGCCTTCAACCGCGACAAAGCCCTGCACGGCATCGGCCCCTGATTGGGCAAGGTACGACAGCCCGCCCGACCAGGCCAGATTGCCCATGTCGTGCCTGGCAGCAACTTCGGCCAGAACGCCGGAAACATCCGGGATATAATGCAACGAGGCACTCACATCTGTTGCACCAACCATCGTGTCATAGCGAAGACCGCCACTATACGCGCCCGCCATCTGCGCGATCCCCACCGTGCCTTCGTTGAGGGCAGTCAGATCGGCGCCGATAAGAGAAAGCCGCATCAGGGGGAAATCCGGTTTGTAAATTGCCATGGCCGAGCGCGGCATGCCCACATGGAGGCGGCTGTTATTGCCCAGATCGAAATAGAGCGACGGCAGGATGAAGCCGTTTCCACCCCCGGTTTCGCCAAACCCATAGGCGAAAAGCGACAGGCCGACATTACCGCCCAGGGGGCCGCTCAGGTCCACCTGACCGGCAAAGGACAGCCCTGCAGGCCCGCCATGCCAAAGCGACTGGACCTGCAAATACCCGTGATATTCGAAATTCCCGAGCGAATCAGCGCCTTGGGAATAGGCGGCGGAAGCACTGGCGATACCGATCGCCGAAAGGATGGGAAAAAGACGAGAAATATTCATGGTGGCGACTCCGAAGGGTTAAACAGGTCGCCTGATTATTACCACCGTGCCCGAGCCCTTTGAAACGATTTTTGGCATGCCGCCCACCGTTGTTGCAGCAGCGCCACTCAGCCCAGCCGGTCGCGCACCATCGGGCCGACCTGGCCGAAATCCATCTGCCCGGTATATTTGCCCTTGAGCGCGCCCATGACCTTGCCCATGTCGCGGATGCTCTCGGCGCCGGTGGCGGCGATCGCGGCGTCAATCGCGGCCTGGGTTTCTGCTTCGCTCAACTTCCTGGGCAGGAACTCCTCGATCACCTTGATCTCGGCGCGCTCCTTCTCGGCCATTTCGAGCCGCCCGCCCTCCTCATAGGCGCGCGCGCTCTCCTGGCGCTGTTTCACCATCTTGCCAAGGATCCCCATGATATCGTCGTCGCTGAGCGTCGCATCCTCGCCCTTGCCGCGCAATTCGATATCCTTGTCCTTGATCGCGGCGCCGATCAGGCGCAAGGTCGAAAGCCGCGCCTTGTCGCGCTCTTTCATCGCGAGTTTCAGCGCGTCGTTGATCCTCTGTCGCAGTCCCATCGCACTCTCTTTCCCGTCAGATCTGGAATTTTCGACAATATCCAATCCCACCGGCACAGACAACCGCAGCAATGCCCATCTAAGTGATTGTTTTTATTGATCATGTTAAATTCGCCGCAGGCACCCCCCCCTTGACCCTGCCGGTTGGCCGCACTAGGTTCCGCGCAATTTGCACCGGGAGTCGCCCATCATGTCAACCGCTCGCCCCTCTCCCCGGCCCACCGCCTGCCTGGCCCTGGCGGATGGCACGCTTTTCCATGGCCATGGCTTTGGCGCCCCAGGCACCACCACGGCCGAGCTGTGCTTCAACACCGCCATGACCGGCTATCAGGAGATCATGACCGACCCCTCCTATGCCGGTCAGATCGTCACCTTTACCTTCCCGCATATCGGCAATACCGGCGTCACCCCCGAGGATGACGAAACCGCCCAGCCGGTCGCTGCCGGCATGGTGGTGAAATGGGATCCGACCGCGCCCTCGAACTGGCGCGCAACCGGCGATCTTGTCCAGTGGATGGCCGCCACCGGGCGCATCGGCATCGGTGGCGTCGATACCCGGCGGCTGACCCGCGCCATTCGCCAGCAGGGCAATCCGCATGTGGCGCTGGCCCATGATCCCGAGGGCAATTTCGACATCGAGGCGCTGGTCGCCCAGGCCCGTGCCTTTCCGGGGCTGGTGGGGCGCGACCTGGCCCGCGAGGTCAGCTGCACCCAGTCCTATCACTGGAATCAGACCCGCTGGCACTGGCCCGAGGGCTTTGGCCGGCAGGAAAACCCGCGCTTCAAGGTGGTGGCGCTGGATTACGGCGCCACGCGCAATATCCTGCGCTGCCTGGCCTCGGCCGGCTGTGACGTGACCGTGATGCCGGCCACCAGCAGCGCCGCCGATGTGCTGGCGCAGAACCCGGACGGCATCTTCCTGTCAAACGGCCCCGGCGACCCGGCCGCCACCGGCACCTATGCGGTGCCGATGATCCGTGAAATTCTCGATCAGACCGACCTGCCGGTTTTCGGCATCTGCCTGGGGCATCAGATGCTGGCGCTGGCGCTGGGGGCCCGCACGGTCAAGATGAACCACGGCCACCACGGCGCCAACCACCCGGTCAAGGACAAGGAGACCGGAAAGGTCGAAATTACCTCGATGAATCATGGCTTTACCGTTGACAGCCAGACCTTGCCCGAAGGCGTGATCGAGACCCATGTTTCGCTGTTCGACGGCTCGAATTGCGGGATACGCGTGCAGGATCGCCCGGTGTTTTCGGTGCAATATCACCCCGAGGCCAGCCCTGGCCCGCAGGATTCGACCTATCTGTTCGACCGCTTCGTGGCCGCCATGGCCGCACAGGCGGAAAGCTGAACCAAGGGGGCGGACCCGGCCGATACCCGGCCCGCCCCTCCGGTTCTCACCTGCCCTTGGTCAACAGGACCAGCGCCACATAGGCAACAGCGGTCATGCCGATGGCCGGGAGGATCAGCCCGCCCAGACCGAAAAGGAAGGTCGAACTCCCCCACAGGGCAAGCACGGCGGCCAGCCCGACGAAGGCATTGCGGGCGGCGCGATCATCGGCCGAGGCAGTCTTGCCGGCCTCGGTCTTGTCCGCCAGGGTTGCGTGTTGGCTCATATCCATCTGTCTGTCTCCTGTTCAGGCGCATGAACCGCCCTTATCGTCACAAAAGGTTAA
>CAZPDV010000256.1:0-3348 GCA_964585355.1 uncultured Aliiroseovarius sp. | reverse complement strand
CCGGCAGGCCGGCGAACCAGTCGCGGATCGGGGTGAAGGCGCCGGTATAGGTGGCCGGGTTGGAGCGCGGGGTGCGGCCGATCGGGCGCTGGTCGATGTCGATCACCTTGTCCAGATGCTCAAGCCCCTCGATCGCCCGGCAGGGGGCCGGGGTCTGGCGGGCGCCGTTGAGGCGCTGGCTTGCGGTCTTGAACAGGGTCTCGATGGTCAGGGTGGACTTGCCGCCGCCCGACACGCCGGTGACGCAGACGAACTTGCCCAGCGGAAACTCGGCGGTGACATCGCGCAGGTTGTTGCCGGTGGCGCCGACCACACGCAGCACCTTGCCATTGCCGGCGCGGCGGGCCTTCGGCACCGGGATCTGGCGCGCGCCGGTCAGGTATTGCCCGGTGAGCGAGGCCGGGTCGGCGGCCAGTTCCTCGGGCGTGCCATGGGCCACCACCCGGCCGCCGTGCACGCCGGCGCCGGGGCCGATATCGAACACATGATCGGCGGTGCGGATCGCCTCTTCGTCATGCTCGACCACGATCACCGAATTGCCCTGGTCGCGCAGGTTCCTGAGCGTGTCGAGCAGGCGGGCATTGTCGCGCTGATGCAGGCCGATCGAGGGCTCGTCCAGCACGTAAAGCACCCCGGTCAGGCCCGAGCCGATCTGGCTGGCCAGGCGGATGCGCTGGCTCTCGCCGCCGGAAAGCGTGCCGGAATTGCGGCTCAGCGTCAGGTAATCGAGCCCGACATTGTTGAGAAATCCCAGCCGCTCGCGGATCTCCTTGAGGATCGGCCCGGCGATCTCGTTCTTCTGCCGGCTCAGGCTTTCGGGCACGCGGGCGCACCAGTCGAACGCCTCGCGAATCGACATCTCGACCACCTGCCCCACATGCAGCCCGGCGATCTTGACCGCCAGCGCCTCGGGCCGCAGCCGGTAGCCTTCGCAGGTGGCGCAGGGGCGCTGGTTCTGATAGCGCTCGAACTCCTCGCGCACCCAGCTCGAATCGGTCTCGCGATAGCGCCGCTCCATGTTGGGAATGACGCCCTCGAACGGCCGGGTGACCTGATAGACCCGACCGCCATCGTCAAACCGAAACGGAATTTCCTCGTCCCCCGAACCGTGGAGGAACAGGTGCTTCACATCATCCGGCAAATCCTTCCATGGCGTGTTCTTGTCAAACCCGTAATGCCGGGCAATGCTTTCGATTGTCTGAAGAAAATACGGCGACTTGCCCTTGCGCCAGGGCGCCAGCGCCCCGTCATAGAGGCGCAGGCTGGCATCCGGCACGATCAGGCGTTCGTCAAAGAACAGCTCGACCCCGAGCCCGTCGCAATCCGGGCAGGCGCCGAAGGGCGCGTTGAAGGAAAACAGCCGCGGCTCGATCTCGGGGATGGTGAAGCCCGAGACCGGGCAGGCGAATTTTTCGCTGAAAACCAGCCGCTCCGGGTCGCCCTCGCCCTCACGCGGGGCGGTCTCGAAAATGGCAATGCCGTCGGCCAGGTCGAGCGCCGTGCGCAGGCTGTCGGCCAGCCGGTTCTCCAGCCCCTCGCGCAGCACGATCCGGTCCACCACCACGTCGATGTCATGCCGGGTCTTCTTGTTGAGCTGCGGCGGCTCATCGAGGTCGTAAAAGCCGCCATCGACCTTGACCCTCTGAAAGCCCTGCTTTTGCAACTCCATGAATTCCTTGCGATATTCCCCCTTGCGGTCGCGGATGACCGGGGCCAGGAGATAGCCGCGCGTCCCCTCGGGCAAGGCCATGATCCGGTCCACCATGTCCTGCACCTGCTGGGCCTCGATCGGCTTGCCAGTGGCGGGGCTGTAGGGGGTGCCGGCGCGGGCGAAAAGCAGCCGCAGATAGTCATAGATCTCGGTCACCGTGCCCACGGTCGAGCGCGGATTCTTGGAGGTGGTTTTCTGCTCGATGGAAATGGCCGGCGACAGGCCGCTGATATGGTCGAGGTCGGGCTTCTCCATCATGTCGAGAAACTGCCGGGCATAGGCGGAAAGCGATTCGACATAGCGCCGCTGCCCCTCGGCATAGATCGTGTCGAAGGCGAGGCTCGACTTGCCCGAGCCGGAAAGCCCGGTGATTACAACAAGTTGGTCGCGGGGAATGTCCACGTCGATCGACTTGAGGTTATGCTCGCGCGCACCGCGCACGCTGATGAATTTTTGCTCGGCCATGGGCGCCTCTTAGAGGTTTCTTAAGAGATAGGGCATATAGTGACCAACGCCAATGGGAAAATAAGAACAAAAGGAGAATAACGACACGGAACCATCCCTGGAAACCTCTGCATGATACGCTGCATGACTGGCAGTGGCCTAGGGCCCGTCCTCATTTACCTTGCGCCCCCGGCCGACGCAGCTCTCCTTGCCAGCCTTGTGCCATGCCCGGGTATTCTTGAGAAAATTGCACTTTCGATGTAAGTATGGGGCCGTATTCTGGAGGTTCCCATGCACCGTATCGCATTTGCCGTTTTCCTTGCCCTTGTCACCTTCCCTTTCGCCCTGGCCCCCGGTCAGTCGCAGGCACAGGCGCGATCGCAAAGCCAGGCTATCCTCGTGCTCGACGCCTCCGGCTCGATGTGGGGGCAAATCGACGGTGTTGCCAAGATCACCATTGCGCAACAGGTGATCGGCGGATTGTTGCAAAGCCTGCCCGAAGATGAGCTTCTGGGGCTGACGGTTTACGGGGCGCGGCGCAAGGGCGATTGTTCGGATATCGAAACCCTGCTTGCGCCCACCAGCGACCGGCAGGCCATTGCCGACCTTGTCAACCGGATCAAACCGCGCGGCAAGACGCCGATGACCGATGCGGTAATCGCCGCCGCTGACGCGTTGAAATATACCGAGGAAAAGGCGACGGTGATCCTGATTTCCGACGGGATCGAGACCTGCAACCCCGACCCCTGCGCCGCCGCCCGCCGGCTTGAGCAGAACGGCGTCGATTTCACCGCGCATGTGATCGGGTTCAACGTCTCGGATCAGGCCGCCCTGGTCCAGATGAAATGCATCGCCGATGAGACCGGCGGGCTGTTTCGTACTGCCGCCAATGCCGACGAGCTGGCCCAGGCCCTGCAGGAAGTGGCCGAGCCCGCGCCGGTTCAGGTCACCTTCCGCGCCACCGAAGGCGAAGGCGGGCCCGAGATCACCGACGGCCTGATCTGGACCATGAGCACCGAGGCCGCCGGCCCGGTCTTCGACCACGAGCCGAGCCCCGCCCTGACCCAATCCATGCTGCCGGGCACCGGCAAGGTCGAGGTGCTGCGCCTGGCTGACGAGGCTTCTGCGGAACAGACCTTTACCGTGGGCAAGGAAAACATGGTGGTGACGCTGGTACTGCCGCCGCTGGCACC
>CAZPDV010000255.1:0-3356 GCA_964585355.1 uncultured Aliiroseovarius sp. | reverse complement strand
CCTATGTGCAGGTGCAGAACGGTTGCGACCACCGCTGCACCTTCTGCATCATCCCTTACGGGCGCGGCAATTCGCGCTCGGTGCCGGCCGGGGTGGTGGTGGAGCAGATCCGGCGCCTGGTGGAGCAGGGCTATCAGGAAGTGGTGCTTACCGGCGTTGACATGACCAGCTGGGGCGCCGACCTGCCGGCCGCGCCGCGGCTGGGCGACCTGGTGCGGCGAATCCTGCGGCTGGTGCCCGACCTGCCGCGCCTGCGGATTTCCTCGATCGATTCGATCGAGGTGGACGAGGCCCTGATCGCCGCCATTGCCGAGGAATCGCGCCTGATGCCGCATCTGCACCTGTCGCTGCAACATGGCGATGACCTGATCCTCAAGCGCATGAAACGCCGCCACAGCCGCGACGACGCCCTGCGTTTTGTCGCCCGTGCCCGCGCCCTGCGCCCGGACATCACCTTTGGCGCCGATTTCATCGCCGGCTTTCCCACCGAAACCGAGGCACATTTCGACAACACCCTGCGCCTGATCGAGGAGGCCGATCTGACCTGGCTGCATGTCTTTCCCTATTCGCCCCGGCCCGGCACCCCGGCCGCCCGCATGCCGCAGGTGGACGGGCGCCTGATCAAGGCCCGCGCCGCCGCCCTGCGCAAAGCCGGGGCGCGCCAGGTCACGCGCCACCTGCGCGCCCAGGCCGGCACAACCCACGAGGTGCTCATGGAAAGCCCCCGCATGGGCCGCACCCGGCATTTTGCAGAAGTGGCGTTCGACGCCGACCAACCGGTGGGCCGGATCGTCCGCACCCGCATTGCCGGCCATGACGAAAACCGCTTGATCGCCGCGACCTCCGTGCAAGAATAGCGCATGCCGCGTCAATTCACACCAGCTTCGCCCGGGGCGCGCGCGCAAGCGGCCCGGGCATGCGCCCGCCCGCCCCCATGGCGGGCGCATTCGCGCCCACCCGGGCGGCCGCCTGCCCTTTGTTGGCACCAGGCCGAAACCGATCAAACGCGACATGCTCTCGCGCAGGAGAGGCGGCGCCGCTCCCCGATACTGCTCATCAATCAGGAGGCCACATGCACCCGAACCCCGCCTTTCGCACCGCCTCCGCCGCCCGCAACCTTGCCTTTGCCCGCGACCGCGCCTTCGGGCAGCTGTCGATCAACGGGGCCGAGGCGCCGCTGGTGGCGCATGTGCCCTTTCTGCTGACGGCGGATGGCGGCGCGGCCGATCTGCACCTGATCCGCGCCAACCCGATTGCGCGGGCGCTCAAGGGGCCGTGCCCGGCGCTGCTGTCGGTCTCCGGCCCCGATGGCTATATTTCGCCCGACTGGTACGGTGACAGCGCCCAGGTTCCCACCTGGAACTATGTGGCCGTTCACCTGCGCGGCAGGCTTGAGCCTCTGCCGGATGCCGCGCTCGCGGATCTTCTGGCCCGCCTGTCGGACGCGATGGAGGCCCGCCTGCCCAAGCCGCCCTGGCGCATGGACAAGACCCCGCAAGAGGCCCTGGCCCGCATGATGCGCGCGATCCGGCCCTTCAGGCTGCATGTGGAAAGCGTCGATGGCACCTGGAAGCTGTCGCAGAACAAGCCCGCCCATGCCCGGACCGGCGCCGCCGACCGGCTTGCCAGCGGCTTCGGCCACGAACTGGGCCGCCTTGCCGCCCTGATGCGCGAGGAGGTGCCGCCGCAATAGACGCGGCCGCGCACCCGCAGCCCCCGTTCAATCGTCGTCGAAATTGCCGCTGCCGATGTTGCGATGGCAGGCGGCGCAGTTGGACTTGGAGCCCGCCCGGCGCCAGGCGCTCTGGCTGACCTCGTGGCTATGTTCGCGCACCCACCAGGGCATCTCGGTGATCCGCAGGATATAATCGTTCGCCCCGATCCCGCGCAGCATCCATTTGGTCCGGCTGCCCGGCGCATCCGCGGCATTTGCCACCAGGTAATCCTCGATCTGCTTGCGGGTGGCATCGTCCAGCGAGGCATCCTCGCCAAAGTGGTTGTCCAGCGTCTTCATGATGGTTTTCCACGAACGCGCCGGCAGGAACTGTGCCGGAAACGCCGTGTGGCAGGCGCTGCATTCGTTCTGAGCCAGCTGGGCCTTCTGGCGCATGCTGGTGCCCGCCGCGGCCGGGGCAAGGCCGGTCAGCGACACGGCGCAGGTGGCAAGCAACAGATTTTTCATCAAGTTTTTCATGGTCTTTTCCCTTGTTGCGATTGGTGTGGTGTCAGAGGCTCGACAGCCAGGCCAGGATGTCGGCTTTCTCGCCAGCGGTGCATTCCCGGCCCAGAACGGTCTTGCAATTGCGCCGGAGCCACTTGGCGACCTTGGCGCTGTCGGTAAAGCGCGCCGGGTTGACGGAGGGGGCCATGGGTTCGATCACCTTGCCGGCCCTTGTCTGCCCGCGCGCCTTCAGATTGGTGGTGTGACAGGTGGTGCAGGAGGGGGTATCGGGCTTGCCGCCGGTATGGCGGCCGGTGAACAGCGCCTTGCCCCGCGCCGGCGAAGGGGTCGTGCCGGCCTGGGCCGCAAATTGCGCGACCAGCTGGCGCGGCGAGGTATCGCCGGCCCCGGCCATTGTCGCCAGGCTTCCGGTCAGCAGCAGAACCGCTGCGGCGGTGATTGCGCCTGTTCTTTTCCTTGTCATGTCTGTCTCCTTCTGGTCTGACTGCCCGGAACGGGCGTGTGGCTATTCTTCGATCTCGGCAAAAAACGGGTTGAACCAGCCGCTTTCGGCATCGGCATGACAGGCGGCGCAATTGCCGCGCGAGCCGATCCGGGGGTTTTTGAAAACCGCATCGGCAATGCCCCGGTGGCGGGCCTTCCAGAACGGCGTGTCGGTGATCGCCCTGATCCCCGCGTCCGGGTTCAGCCGGAACACATGCGCGGCGCGGGTGTCGGCAGTCTCGGCCGCATGCGCCATCAGCCAGTCGCGGATCTGCGCGGTGGTGTCCGCGTCCAGCGACGCATCTTCGCCGAAATGATCGTCGAGCGTGGCCATGATATGCTGCCAGTCGCCGGCGCGCAGCAGCGAGGGGTGATAGAGCATGTGGCAATCGGTGCATTCCGAACGCACCAGCGGGTCAATCTCGGCCACCGGCGCGCCGGACACCGGCATCACCACCGGCGCCAGCAGCGCCAGCCCGAAAGCCGCAACGGCGATACCGCCGGCTACAAGCGCGGCCCGGCGATGTGCGGGGCGCTCAGGCGGGATCAGGTCGCCGGGGCCGACCTCCTTTTCGCCGACGATCATGGCGCGGACCAGGTTTTCGTGCTCGCGCCGCGAGGTAAACACCACCCCGGACACATGCAGCGCCACCAGCGCCAGAATGGCATAGGCCACTGCCTTGTGGGTATC
>CAZPDV010000254.1:0-3358 GCA_964585355.1 uncultured Aliiroseovarius sp. | reverse complement strand
CGATCAGCCCCGAGGCATCGACAATGCCGGCCATGCGCATTTCCGCGATCGCCTCGATGATGCCCGAGCCGCAGATGCCGGTGACGCCGGTTGTGGCAATGGCGGCCTCGAAGCCGGGCTGGTCGGACCAGAGTTCGGAGCCGATCACGCGAAAGCGCGGCTCTTTCGTGGCCGGGTCGATGCGGACCTTCTCGATGGCGCCGGGGGCGGCGCGCTGACCGGCGCTGATCTGGGCGCCCTCGAAGGCCGGGCCGGT
This sequence comes from uncultured Aliiroseovarius sp., assembly GCA_964585355.1. Taxonomy (GTDB): domain Bacteria; phylum Pseudomonadota; class Alphaproteobacteria; order Rhodobacterales; family Rhodobacteraceae; genus JAAEUB01. The sequence continues at coordinate 3,102 of CAZPDV010000254.1, read as the reverse complement.
GGGCGAGGAGCAGGCCAGCACGCCGGTGCGGTCGCCCAGCAGGATCTCGGCATTGGTGCCCACATCGACGATCAGCACCAGGTCGTCGGCGCGTTCGGGCGCCTCGGACAGGGCGACGCCGGCCGCATCTGCCCCCACATGCCCGGCAATCAGCGGCAGGATATAGGCGCGCGCGCCGGGGGCGAGGTCGAGGCCGAGCGTGCGGGCGGTGAGGTTCTGGGCGCTGGACGTGGCCATGGCAAAGGGCGCCTGGCCCAGCTCATAGGGATCGAGCCCCAGGAACAGGTGGTGCATGACCGGGTTCATCACGAAGGCGGCATCCAGGATATCGTCGGGCGCGATGCCGGCTTCGGCCGCGACTTCGGCAAAAAGGGCATTGAGCCCGTCGCGCACCGCGGCGGTCATCTCGGCGGCGCCGCCGGGGTTCATCATGGCATAGCTGACCCGGCTCATCAGGTCTTCGCCAAAGCGGATCTGCGGGTTCATGCGCCCGGCCGAGGCCACCACCTGGCCGCTTGAAAGGTCGCACAGATGCGCGGCGATGGTGGTCGAGCCCAGATCCACCGCCAGCCCGTAAGCGGGGCGGTCGCGATAGCCGGGCCAGAGCGCGACCACCTGGGCGGGGGCATCGGCGGCGGGCTGATGCAGGGCCGCGGTCACCGCCCAGTTTGCCTGGCGCAGGGTCTTTTGCAGCGGGGCAAGCAGGTGAAAATCAAGGCCGGCGACGGGCAGGCCGGTCTCTTGTGCCAGGGCCGCCAGCAGCCGTTCGGCATCGCCGGTGGGGTTGTGCATGTCGGGCGGTTCCACCTCGACATAGGCCAGGCGGATGGTCGGGTCGAGGGCGATCTCGCGGGCCTCGGCGCGTTTGCGCACCACCTGTTTGTGGACCTGGCTTTCCGGCGGCACGTCGATCACCACGTCGCCCTGGATCGTCGCCTGACAGCCCAGGCGCCGGCCGGGGGCCAGGCCGCGCTTTTCGTCATAGCGGGCCTCGACCGCGTTCCATGGCGACAGCGCATCGGCGGCCACATGCACGCCGAATTTGGGAAAGTCGCCCTGGCCCGGCGAGACCTGGCATTTCGAGCAGATGCCGCGCCCGCCACAGACCGAATCGAGATCGACCCCAAGCTGGCGCGCCGCATCGAGCACCCTGGTGCCGCGCGGGAAATGGCCGCGCTTGCCGGACGGGGTGAAGATCACGAGGGGGTCTTGCATGGGGGCTCCTTGGTGGGGCTTGACGCGGATGCGACGGGGGCCAATCAGACGCGGGGCCGGCTTGGGGCGCTGCCCCAAACCCCGGAGTATTTCGGGAAAGATGAAAGGCTCATCGCCCGCGCCGCCGGCGGCCGCCGCGCCCGGAACGCCCCCCCCCGGCATTGCCGCCCGAGGAGTTGAAGGCGATCCACTGGGCGCCGTTGGGATCCTTGTTCATCAGCAGGTTGGCGGCGCGTATGGCTTCCATTTCGGCGCCGGGGCGGGGTTTGGTTGACCCCAGGCCGAACAGGGTGACGAAGGTCTCGTCGTCCATTTCCGGCAGGGTCACGCCGGCGGCTTCGAGCTGGGCCTTCTTTTCGGCGATCTTCTTTTGCGAAACCGGCAGCGCCACCGGGTTCATGATCGCGCTGGTCATGCCGGCGCCCATGGCCATGGGCAGGAAGGCCTTGTTGATGCCGTGCCGGTTGGGCAGGCCGAACGAGATGTTGGAGGCGCCGCAGGTGGTGTTGACGCCCAGTTCCTCGCGCAGGCGGCGCACCAGGGCAAAGACCTGCTGGCCGGCAGTTGCCATGGCGCCGATCGGCATCACCAGCGGGTCCACCACGATGTCATGGGCCGGGATGCCGTGATCGGCGGCGCGTTCGACAATGCGTTTGGCCACCGCAAAGCGCACATCCGGGTCTTCGGAAATGCCGGTGTCGTCGTTGGAGATTGCCACCACCGGCACGTTGTATTTCCTGACCAGCGGCAGGATCGCCTCGAGCCGCTCTTCTTCGCCGGTGACCGAGTTCAGCAGCGGGCGGCCCTTCGCCACCTTGAGCCCTTCCTCGAGCGCCGCGGGAACCGAGGAATCGATACATAGGGGAACGTCCACAAGCCCTTGAACAAGCTCGATGATCTTGCGCATCAAGGGCGGTTCGGTTTCGTTCGGGTTGGGGTTGGAATTATAGACCACCCCGGCATTGATATCGAGCACCGCGGCGCCGGCGGCGACCTGGGCCACCGCGTCGGCCTCGACGGTGGAGAAATCGCCGGCCTCGAGCTGGGCCGCGAGCAGCTTGCGGCCGGTGGGGTTGATGCGCTCGCCAATCACGCAAAACGGCTCGTCAAAGCCGATGGTGACGGATTTGCTGGCGGATTCGACGATGGTTCGGGTCATGTTCGGTCCTTGCTGGGTTGGTCGGGCGTGGCCGGGGCGGCGGGGGCGGCGCCATGGGCCATGGCCCAGTCGGCGCTGGCCTTGATACCGCCAAGCGGGAAGAAATGCACGCGCTCGATGGCGAAATTCGGGTGTGCGGCCTTGTGAGCGGCCAGATCCTGGAGCAGTTCGGTGGGTTCATAGGGCATCAGCAGCCGGGTCACGTCCATGGCGCGCTTTTGCAGCACCTTGAGCGAGGGGCCGACGCCGCAGGAAATTGCAAAGCGGATCAGGGTTTGCAGTTTTGCAGGCCCGGCGATGCCGATATGCACGGGCAGGGTGATGCCGGCGGCGGCAAGCCCCTCCACCCAGTCGATGATTGGCGGCGCGGCAAAGGCGAATTGGGTGACAATGGCCATTTCCACGCCGGTTGATTCGGCATAATCCTGTTTCCAGTGAAGGGCTTGCGTGACGTTCTTCATGCTGCCATCCGGGTCGATGTCACGGTTGCCTTCCGGATGGCCGGCCACGTGCAGGCGGGTGAAGCCGGCCTTTTCGAACAGGCCGGTCGCAAGCAATTCCATGGAATTTGCAAATGCGCCCACCGGATTTGCAACACCGCCGGCCAGCACCAGCGCGCCTTTCACCTCGGCCGCGTCCTGATAGCGGGCGATCCAGTCGGCCAGGGTGGCGCGGTCTGGGATGATCCGGGCCGGGAAATGCGGCATCACCTCGAAGCCCTCGGCATG
>CAZPDV010000253.1:0-3368 GCA_964585355.1 uncultured Aliiroseovarius sp. | reverse complement strand
ATCAGGATGCCCAGCGTGCCGGCGTTACAGATCACGCCGGCGGCAAAATCCTTGGAATAGCCGACCTGGCGCATGGCGGCGATGACGATCGAGCCGATGGCAACCACCGTGGCCGGCGAAGAGCCGGACAAGGCCGCAAACATCATGCAGGCAAACACCCCGGAAATCGCCAGCCCGCCGCGAAAATGCCCGACCACGGCGATGGAAAAGCGGATGATCCGCTGGGCCACCCCGCCGGTGGACATGAAGCTGGAGGCCAGGATGAAGAACGGAATGGCCAGAAGCGTGTAGTGCCCGGCCTCGGCCTGATAGAAGCTCTGGGCCACCGAGGCCAGCGAGCTTTCGGAAAAAAGCAGCAGGAAGATGATCGAGGACAGGCCCAGCGAAACCGCGATCGGCATCCCGATCAGCAGAAAGCCCACCACCATGGCAAACAGGAACACCACATCCATGGCCTATTTCTCCTTGTCAAAGGTGGCATCGACCGGCGGCTGCATCTCGGCGATCTCGTCTTCGACCTCGTGGCTGACGATCAGGCTGTTGGCGCGCCCGGTCCAGATGGCCCAGCTCGCCTGCACGAAGCGCCACAGCAAAAGCGCCATGCCGATCGGCAGGATCAGATAGGGCACCACCCTGGGCAGCTTGTCATAGCTCTCGCCGTAATTGATCAGGTCTTCCAGAAAGCGCAGGAAGCCGGGCATCGGCACCTGGTCGGTGATGTAGAAGGACCGCCCGCGCGCGCCCCAGTCGATCCCGGTGGGAAACCAGCGGCCGGTGGTCGGCGGAAGCTCGGCATAGGGTGCCCAGTAATCCCAGGCCCCCTTGAGCAGCAGAAACGCATAAAGGATGCACAGCAATCCGGCGATCACCCCGACCCCGCGCCTGAGCCGCGGCGGCAGGATGTTGGTCAGGGCATCCACCCCCAGATGCGCGGTCACCTTGACGCCATAGCTGATTCCGAAAAGCACCAGCCAGGCAAACAGGATCAGCACCACCTCAAGCCCCCAGATCAGCGAGGCATTGAACACATAGCGCAAGATCACGTTGACGAAGGTGATCATGGTCATCAGCCCGAGGAGGAGCGCAATCACGCTCTCTTCAAAAGAGGCACGCTTCCTGCCGTGGTCCTTCATCTTCCCCTCCCGTTTCGTGGTGTGCCGGTTTTCCGGTCATTGCATCCGGGCCGCCAGAACGGCCCGGATCGTGGCATGGGGGCGGTCGTCAACCGACCGCCCGGCCGTCAGTGCATCATGTTGATTTCCTGCGCGGCGGCGATGTTTTCCTCGCCCACATCGCCCTTGAACTGCTCCCAGACCGGCTTCATCGCATCGACCCAGGCCTGGCGCTGCTCGGGGGTCAGGGTGCGCACCACGCCGCCGGCGTCGATGATCGACTGCTTGGCGGCTTCGTTCACCGCAAAGGCTTCGGCGTTGCGGGTGGTGGTCACCTCGTCGAGGATCTGCTTGAGCTGGGTGCGCACATCGTCCGGCAGGCCTTCCCACCAGTCCACATTGGTCACCACCAGATAGTCGATGATGCCGTGATTGGTCTCGGTCACGCCGTCCTGCACCTCGAAGAACTTCTTGCCATAGATGTTGGACCAGGTGTTTTCCTGGCCGTCAACCACGCCGGTCTGCAGCGCGCCGTATACTTCGGAAAACGCCATCGGCTGCGCGGTGGCACCCAGCGCCTCCATCTGCGCGATCAGCACGTCCGAAGGCTGCACCCGGAACTTGAGCCCGGCGGCATCGCTGGGCAGGATCAGCGGCTTGTTGGCGGAAAACTGCTTCATGCCATTGTGCCAGAATGCCAGCCCCAGCAGGCCACGGCGCACCATGCTTTCCTTCAGCGCCTGGCCGGTTTCCGAGTTCTGGAACGCGTCCACCGCATCCATGTTCTTGAACATGAAGGGCAGGTCGAAAATGCGGAACCGCTTGGTAAAGGCCTCGAATTTCGACAGGCTGGGCGCGGCCATCTGCACGTCGCCCTGCAGCATCGCCTCAAGCACCTGGTTGTCGTTGTAGAGCGTCGAGTTCGGATAGACTTCCATGCAGGCCTTGCCGTCCATCTCGGTGTTCACCCGCTCGGCCAGCAGGCTGGCGGCGATGCCCTTGGGGTGGCGGTCGGTATTGGTGACGTGGCTGAACTTGATGACGATTTCGCCCTCGTCACAGCCAGGCGAGGCCTGCGCGGTCGTGGCGGCAAGGCTCAGCGCCATGGCGGTTGCGGCAATGGTCAGGAATTTCATGTGCTTGTCCTCCCAGACATGAAAACAGGTTGAGCGCCCGGCCGGGCGCATGGCGTAATTGGGCCACGCCGCGGGCCGGCGCTCAAGAAAAAGTGTCATGGCCGCCTTGCCGGCGTTTTTCCTTTTGAAAAACAGGATATTGCCGCGCGGTGTGATGGCTGTCGAACAGGTTGCTGCGCGTTTTTCCGCACAGCAGGGATTCGGGTTGTGCGGTTTTTCACACAGTTTTCCGGCGCCTTGCTCGCGCTCCGGTTGCCCGCCTGTTGTGAGGCCGCAGGGGCTGGCCAAGCCCGCGCGCCTGTCCGATAACAGCCGCATGCGCACCGAATACCAGCCCGAGCTTCCGATTGATCCGGTCCTGCCGGAGCTGACCCGCACCCTTGGCCAACATGGCCGCGCCGTGCTGGTGGCGCCGCCGGGCGCGGGCAAGACCACGCGGGTGCCGCTGGCGATGCTCGAGGCGGGGCTGACCAGCGGCCGGATCGGGATGCTGGAGCCGCGCCGTCTGGCCACCCGCGGGGCAGCGGAATATATGGCGCAGATTTTGGGGGAAAAGGCCGGCGAAACAATAGGTTACCGCATGCGCGGCCAAAGGAAAACCGGCCCCCAAACCCGCATCGAGGTTGTGACCGAAGGCATCCTGACCCGCATGTTACAATCCGACCCGTCGCTTGAAGGTATCGGGGCGGTGATTTTTGACGAATTCCACGAAAGATCCCTGAACGCCGATCTGGGCTTGGCCCTCACATGGGAAGTGCGCGGCGCGTTGCGTGAAGACCTGTTGATTGTGGTCATGTCCGCCACTCTTGACGCCGAGCCGGTGGCAAAATTGCTGGATAACGCGCCGATCATCACCTCCCAAGGGCGCAGCTATCCTGTTGAAATAAAACACCTTTCCAAGCCATTACCGAAAAATTCCCGTTTCGTGAACACCGCCGCTGACCTGATTAAAACCGCAGTTCGGGAAACCTCTGGCGGGGTGTTGGTGTTCCTGCCCGGCGAAGGCGAAATCCGCCGCGTGGCCTCGATGCTGGCCGATTTACCCCCCGATTGCACGGTTCACCCCCTGTTTGGCGCCATGGATTTCAAAGCCCAACGCGCGGCGATTTCACCGGCTAAA
>CAZPDV010000252.1:0-3381 GCA_964585355.1 uncultured Aliiroseovarius sp. | reverse complement strand
TCGGAGCGGTGCAGCAGGTACCAGGCGCGTTCGATCGGCAGGCCGGGGATGTCGAGCGTGACCAGGCGGCCCTGGTGGAGTTCCTCGACCACGGTATGTTGCGAGATCAGGGCGATGCCCAGCCCGGCGATGACCGCCTGCTTGATGGTTTCGTTCGAGCTCATCGCCATGGTGTCATAGGGCGCGCCCTGGCCGATGCGGTCCATGAAGCGGCTGAGCAGGATGCGGGTGCCCGAGCCCGGCTCGCGCTCGATGATGGTTTCGCCCAGCAGGGCCTCGGGGGTGACGCGGTTGCCGGCCAGCGGGTGGTCGGGCGGGGCGATGAAGACATGCGGGTGCGGCCCCACCGGCTCGGCGGTATTGGCCGGGCTGCGGGGCGGGCGGCCCATGATTGCCAGCTGGATCTGGCGATAATCCAGTGCCTCGATGATCTGGCCGCGGTTGCCCACGGTCAGTTCGACCTTGATCGCCGGAAAGGCGGTTTTCAGATGCGCGACCAGCGCCGGGGCAAAATACTTGCCGGTCGAGACCACCCCCAGCCGCACCAGCCCGGCATGGCCGTCGCGGATGGCGGCGACCGATTTCAGGCAGATGTCCAGCTCGGCCTCGATCCGGTTGGCGGCCTCCAGCACCACCTGCCCCTCGTCGGTCAGCTCCATCCGCCCCGCGTCACCACGTCGCAGCACATCGGCGCCCAGATGCGCCGCCAGCTGCCGCAACTGGGTATGCACGGCCGGGGGGGTGAGGTGAATTGCCTCAGCCGCGCGGGTGATGGAGCCGTATTGCGATACCGAGCTAAGCGCCCGCAATTGCTTGAAAGTTATGGCTTCTGGTCGCTTCATGTTAAATTTATTTAACTCCGCTCACATGCATATTTAAATTTCCTACAGCAAAAAGATGTGACACGACAAGGGTGTTCTGGCGCTGCCGGCGCGAGGGGGAGGACGTGACACCATGAACACCGACGCGAAAACCGACGCGATAGCTGACAAATCCCGGATCCCGGAAGGGCTGCGCCCGCCGATGGAGGCGCTGGCCAGGGTCGGGGCGGAGCTTTGCCGGACCATCAAGCGCGGCCCGCTTGGCGGCGCTTTGGCCGAAGCGGTGGGCGAGAATACCGGCGGCGACCAGCAGAAGGCGCTGGACGTGCTGGCCGATGATGCCTTTGCCGCGGCGCTCAAGGGTAGCGGCGTGCGGTATTATGCCTCCGAGGAACAAGATGATGTGGTCGAGATCGACCCGGACGGCAAATATGCCCTGGCGATTGATCCGCTGGACGGGTCATCGAATATCGACGTGAACGTGTCGATTGGCACCATCTTTTCGATCTTCGAGGCGCGGCCGGGCGACGCGCATGGGTCGTTTCTGCGCCCGACTGACGAGCAGATCGCCGGTGGCTATATCATTTTCGGGCCGCAGACCAACATGGTGGTGACCTTTGGCGACGGGGTACAGTCCTATGTGCTGGACCCGGACAGCGGCCAGTTCATCCTGACCGAAGCCAATCTGCGGGTGCCCGAAACCAGCATCGAATTTGCCATCAACGCCTCGAATTACCGGCACTGGCCGGCCGGCATTCGCGCCTATATCGACGATTGCCTGGCCGGTGACGAGGGGCCGCATGCGCGCAATTACAACATGCGCTGGGTGGCCTCTCTGGTGGCTGAAACCCACCGCATCATCACCCGTGGCGGCATTTTCCTGTATCCCGGCGACAGCCGCCCGACTTATGAGCGCGGGCGCCTGCGGATGGTTTATGAATGTGCGCCGATCGCCTTTCTGATCGAGCAGGCCGGCGGCAAGGCGACCGACGGGCATGACCGCATCCTGGGCCAGCAGGCCGACAGCCTGCATGCCCGCACGCCGTTTGTGTTTGGCACGGCCGAGAAGGTGGACCGCGTGGCCGCCTATCAGGACCTGCCCACCGAAGAAGTCTCTGCCCTTTTTGGCAAACGCGGCCTGTTCCGCGCCTGACCCCCGCTTGAGGATTGAACCATGAGCAAGAAGCATCCCATCATCTCGGTCACCGGCTCTTCCGGCGCCGGCACCTCGACCGTCAAGAACACCTTTGACCAGATCTTTCGCCGCGAGCGGGTCACCGCCGTGTCGATCGAGGGCGACGCCTTTCACCGCTTCAACCGCGCCGACATGAAGACCGAGCTGGACAAGCGCTATGCCGCCGGCGATCACGGCTTCAGCCATTTCAGCTATGAGGCCAATGAGCTGGGCGAGCTGGAGCGGGTGTTCCGCGAATATGGCGAAACCGGCAAGGGCCGCACCCGGCATTATGTGCATGACGATGCCGAAGCCGCGAAATACGGGGTTCCGCCGGGGCATTTCACCGAGTGGGAAGAGTTCCCCGAAGGCAGCGACATCCTGTTTTACGAGGGTCTGCATGGCGCGGTCGTCAATGACGAGGTGGATATTGCCAAATATGCCGATCTCAAGATCGGGGTGGTGCCGGTGATAAACCTGGAATGGATCCAGAAGATCCACCGCGACAAGGCGCATCGCGGCTATACCACCGAGGCGGTGACCGACGTGATCCTGCGCCGGATGGATGCCTATGTGCACTGCATCTGCCCGCAATTTACCAAGACCAACATCAATTTTCAGCGGGTGCCGGTGGTCGATACCTCGAACCCGTTCATCGCGCGGACGATCCCGACCCCGGATGAAAGCCTGGTGGTGATTCGTTTTGCCAATCCGCGCGGCATCGACTTCCCCTATCTGGTCAGCATGATAGAAGGGTCGTGGATGAGCCGGGCCAATTCCATCGTCATTCCCGGCGGCAAAATGGACCTGGCCATGCAGCTCATTTTCACCCCGATGATCGAACGCCTTGTGCGAGAAAGCAAACGCGCCTGAGGAGGGCCCCCCATGAGCAACGAAATGATGATGGCAAACGCGATTCGCGCCCTTGCCATGGACGCGATCCAGGCGGCCAGGTCCGGCCATCCCGGCGCCCCGATGGGGCTGGCGGATGTGGCGACGGTGCTGTTCAACCGCTTCATGAAGATCGACCCGAGCGCCGACAAATGGGCCGACCGCGACCGCTTCGTGATGAGCGCCGGCCACGGCTCGATGCTGGTTTATGCGATCAACCACCTGCTGGGCTATGACGACATGGACATGGACCAGATCCGCAATTTCCGCCAGTTCGGCTATCGCACTGCCGGGCACCCGGAATATGGCCACGCCAAGGGGATCGAGGTGACCACCGGCCCGCTGGGGCAGGGGATCACCAGCGCGGTCGGCATGGCCCTGGCCGAGCGCATGGCCAATGCCCGCTTTGGCGACGACCTGGTGGATCACTATACCTACGTGATCGCGGGCGACGGCTGCCTGATGGAGGGGATCAGCCACGAAGCCATTGATTTT
>CAZPDV010000251.1:0-3397 GCA_964585355.1 uncultured Aliiroseovarius sp. | reverse complement strand
GGCGGCGCTGATCTGTTCCAGCGAGGCCTGTTCATAGACCCGGGTGGACAGGGTATTGTAGTTGAACGGCCTGAGCAGCAGGGTCGCCGGCAGTTCCTTGACGCTGTCGACAAAGACCAGCAGCAGCGCCGTGCCGACCGAGCCGCGTATCATCGGCACATAGACCTCGCGCAGGGCGCCGGCGGCGCTGCGCCCCAGCGAGCGCGCCGCCATCGGCAGGCTGGGCGCCACCCGCCCCATGGCCGCATCCGTCGCCCCCTGGGCAATGGCAAAAAAGCGCACCACATAGGCCAGCACCACCGCAAAGGCAGTGCCGGTCAGCAACAGGCCGGGGTCGCGGCCGGTGAGCCGCTCGATCAGGTCGGCCAGCCCGTGGTCAATCCGCGCCAGCGGGATCAGGATCCCCACCCCCAGCACCGCCCCCGGCGCCGCATAGCCGATGGTCGAAACCGGCGCCAGCAGCCGCGGCAGCCGCGCCCGGCTCAGCCGCACCCCATAGACCATGACCAGGGCGGCGCCGACCGTGACCATCGCGGCGATGCCGCCGACGCTGACCGTATGCCACAGCGCCAGCGCCAGCCCCGGCGCCCGCCATTGTTCCGCATTTGCCAGCGCGTGCCAGCCGATCACCCCCACCGGCAGCACGAACCCCACCGCGAACGGCAGGCTGCAGGCCAGGGTCGCGGCCCAGCCCCACAGCCCCGAGAGCGGCCGGGGCGTCATCGGCCGTTGCTGGCGCGACAGGCGATAGAACCGGCTTTTCGAGCGCGACGTTTTCTCCAGCGCCACCAGCAAAAAGACCAGCCCCAGCACCACCAGCGAAATCTGCGCCGCGCCGCCGGCATTGCCCATTTCCAGCCAGGTGGTGAAAATCCCCGTGGTCAGGGTGCGCACCGCAAAGTAATCGACCACGCCGAAATCGCTCACCGTTTCCATCATCACCACCGCCACCCCGGCGGCAATTGCCGGGCGGGCCAGCGGCAGGCCGACCCGGAAGAACCGCTTGAACGGCCCCGCGCCCAGCGCCTGCGCCACCTCGAAGGTACAGCCGGATTGCTCGCGAAAGGCGGCGCGTGCCAGCAGATAGACATACGGATAGAGCGCCGCCGACAGCACCACCACCGCCGCCCCCAGGCTGCGGATCTCGGGGAACCAGTAGGCCCGGGCATTCTTCCACCCGAACAGCGCCCGCAGCCCGCTTTGCACCGGCCCGGCATATTCCAGGAAATCCACCAGCGCATAGGCCCCCACATAGGCCGGGATCGCCAGCGGCAGAAGCAACAGCCATTGCAGCACCCGCGCCCCGGGAAAGCGGTACATCACCACCAGCCAGGCCGCCCCCGTCCCCACTGCCGCCGCCAGGCTGCCCACGCTTACCGCCAGGATCAGCGAATTGGCCAGGTAATGCGGCAGGGTCGTGGCCCACAGATGCGGCCAGATGTTTTCCACCGGGTTGAACGCCATCCAGATCAGCGCCACGACCGGCGCCACCACCACCAGCGCGATCAGCACCGCCGCCACCGACCATGGCGACGGCAGCCTCAGGCGGCGGCGCGCCGGGCGGCGGGCGTAAAGGTGACCATTTTGCTCAGCCATACCCCGCCCCTACGCGAAACCGGTTTATCTGTCCAGATTTCGCACCTATAAATCCTTAAACAAGACATAAATGGAAAGTAGACCCGGCCTATGCGGATCGCATATCATATGGGCGCCCATTGTACCGATGAGGACCGGCTTTTAAAATCCCTGTTGAAAAACAAGGGCATACTGGCCGAACACGGGGTGGTCATCCCCGGCCCCGGCCGGTTTCGGCCGGTGATTGCCCAGGTGGTGGGCAAGCTGGGCGGGGCCAGGGCCTCGGCCGAGACCGAAGCGATGCTGCTTGAGAGCTTCATGGATGTGGATGCGGCCGAGCGGCTGGTGCTGAGCTTTGAAAACTTTCTTGGCAGCTCGAAACGGGCGCTGGAAAACGGCCAGCTCTATCCGCTGATCGCGGAAAAGGCCCGGCGCCTGCGCAACCTGTTTCCCGATCACGAGGTGGAATTCTTCATCGGCATCCGCGACCTTGCCACCTTCATCCCGGCCTTGTTTGAAAAGAACGGCGGCGGCCCGTTTGCCGGGTTTCTCAACGGGGCCGATCCGCGCGACCTGCGCTGGGTCGATGCGATCGAGGCGCTGCGCGAGGCGGTGCCGGAAAGCCCGATCACGGTCTGGTGCAACGAGGACACGCCGCTGATCTGGCCCGAGATCATGCACGAGGTCGCCGGGGTCGAGCCGCAGCTGCGCATGAAGGGCGGCTTTGACGTTCTGGGCGAGATCATGGCCCGCGAGGGCATGCAGCGGCTGCGCGCCTATCTGGGCGAAAAGCCGCCGCAGACCGAGATCCAGCGCCGCCGGATCCTGGCCGCCTTTCTGGACAAATACGCGCTGGACGAGGCGATCGAGGAAGAGCTCGACCTGCCCGGCTGGACCCAGGAGCTGGTCGAGGAGCTTGGCGCCAATTACGACGACGACGTGCTGGAGATCGCCCGCATCCCCGGCGTGACCATGCTCACGGTCTGAGCGCCCTCACATGCCCAGCGCTTCCTTGTACATCTCCAGCACCGCTTCCTCTTCGGCGATGTCGTCCTTGTCGCGCTTGCGAAGCGCGATCACCTTGCGCATGATCCTCGTGTCATAGCCGCGCCCCTTGGCCTCGGCCATCACCTCTTTCTGCTGCTCGGCAATATCCTTCTTTTCGGCCTCAAGCCGTTCATAACGCTCGATAAAAGCGCGAAGCTCATCGGCCGCCACGCGGTAGGAACCCTCGGTCACCTGGTCGTTCATCACTGCCTCCTGATACTGGTCCGGGCTCAATACCCTTCCCGCCGGCCCACGGCAAGGGCTTGCCTCCGGTGGGGCGGCGGTTTAGAGCGGTCGCGCCCGATCGGCGGCAAGTCGCCCCGGACCGAGGCCGCAGGAACGCCGCGTGAAACAGGGAGCCCGCGCATGAACTGGCTGATCATTCCAGGTGCAATCCTCACCCTTCTGGGGCTGGCCGGCATCATTGCCAGCGCGGTGCAGGTGCTGCGGGCGCGCCGGGCCGGGCTTGACGACGACGCCCTGCGCGCGCGGCTCAAGCAGGTGATGCTGCTCAACATGGCGGCGCTGTTCGTGTCGGTGATCGGGTTGATGGCGGTGATCCTGGGGATTTTCCTGGCCTGACCCGCCCGCCCCGCCACGTGCCGACCTGGGCCAGTATCCGGGAAGCAAGATACGCTTCATTGAAATCGGATAAAGCGCGAGGGGCGCGCCCGGCCCCGAGGGCGGGCTGGGTGAGGCCTGCAAAGGGATTTCCTTGAAATGCAGACGTTGCACAGCAGCGAAACCTCGTGACACTTCGCGCCCGCCCTGGGGG
>CAZPDV010000250.1:0-3401 GCA_964585355.1 uncultured Aliiroseovarius sp. | reverse complement strand
CCTGCGCGCCGGTCTGGCGCACCGCCTCCAGCACCTTGTCAATCACGATATAGGACTGATTGGCCGGCGGCGGGCCGATATGCACCGCCTCGTCGGCCATGCGCACATGCAGCGCATCGGCATCCGCATCGGAATAGACCGCCACCGTGGCAATGCCCATCTTGCGGGCGGTCCGGATCACCCGACAGGCGATCTCGCCCCGGTTGGCGATCAGGATCTTGTCAAACATTTTCGACATTCTGGTGTCCCTTTTCGTGAGGCAGGCATGACAAGGCCACCGGCGCCGCCTGGCACCGGTGGTGAAAGGATTTCAGCTGATTCAGAGAGCGGTCAGTTACAGATGGTAACGTTGACGTCGTCGCACAACGCCCCGGCCGCCGCCCCGATGACCGCGCCGGTAAGCACGTTGCCGCGGGTGACCCCGGCCAGAACCGCACCGCCCGCCGCCCCGGCGCCGGCGCGCTCGATATCCGTCCATTGCGCACAGCCGGCAAGGGTGCCGGCAAGGATGCTGACCATGACAAGCGATTTGATCTGCATTTTTCACTGCCTCTTTGTCTTGTTGTTGTTGCCGGCAAATATACGGCCAATCCGCCCAAAACAAAGGGAAATTTCGCGCCTGCGCTCTGATGTGCGGGTTTGCGCGCATCTGGGGGGGTGGAAAAAAGGCCCGGTCTGGCCCTGATGGAACCAGACCGGGGAGAAGGGGAAGGGTATCGGTCTTGACTAACCCCGGCAAGCGACCGGGATAAAGCCGCTGCCATGTAAACGACATTGCCGCACCGGCGCGCAGCTGCATAGGGTGCCGCGAACATGGCCGCGATTTGAGCCGAAATTTGCCGGGTTTCCGGGGGGTTAGGCAAGATCATGCCGATCCCCCCTCGTCAAGGAGGTCCGGGAAAGCCGCCCGCGCGCGGTCGATGTCGATGCGCAGAAGCGCCTCGTAGCTGGCCGGGTCGAACGGGTCTTCGGCCGGCACCACCTCGCGCCCGAACAGCCAGGACAACCGCCCGGCATCCAGGTTGCCACGCTCGAACGGCGCTTCGCCGAAATGCTCCCACAGCGCCAGCAAGAACGCCTCGTCGGCGCGGCGGTCGGCGGGCTTGCGGTCGGCGTGGCGCTCGCGCCGGACCAGCGGCGTCACCCCGCGCGGATTGGCCCGGCGGATGGTGAACTGGTAATCGGTGCCGGGCAGACGCCCCGGAAAACCGCGATGCTTGGTCATGGGGGGCAGCGCCATCAGAACGGCTCCCAGATACAGGCGCCGGCCTCCACCCGGAAGGGCGCGAAAAGCTGGGTCGCCTCCGGGGTGGGCACGCCGAATTCGGTCTTGCGGTCGGAAAGGGCAATGACGATGCGCGCGGGCATGGGCGCGCCCTTGAGCGCCGGTAACGCAAACCCGTCGCACAGGGCCTGCATGTCGGCATCCGCTGCCTCGGCATCGACCGTGCCGCCCTCGCGCGCGATCCGAGGGGCAAGAAACCGGAAATGCACGATGTCGCCATTGTCGATCCGCTCGACAAACTGCACCGCCTGCCCCGAGGGCACGGCAATGTCGCCCCCGGCCTGCGCCGCGCCGGCCAGCGTGACCGCGCATATCGTGCCCAATGTCTGCATGGCGCGCCTCATAGCGGGATATTATCGTGCTTTTTCCAAGGGTTGACCTGTTTCTTGTCGCGCAGGCTGGCGAAGGCCCGGCACACCCGCTTGCGGGTGGAATGCGGCATGATCACATCGTCGATGAAGCCGCGCTCGGCCGCCACGAAGGGGTTGGCAAAGCGTTTTTCGTATTCGTGGGTGCGCGCCGCGATCTTGTCGGCATCGCCCAGCTCGCTGCGATAGAGGATCTCGACCGCCCCCTTGGCGCCCATCACCGCGATCTCGGCCGAGGGCCAGGCATAGTTGAAATCGCCGCGCAGATGCTTCGACGCCATCACGTCATAGGCGCCGCCATAGGCCTTGCGGGTGATCACCGTGACCTTGGGCACGGTCGCCTCGCCATAGGCAAAGAGCAGCTTGGCCCCGTGCTTGATCACGCCGCCATATTCCTGCGCGGTGCCGGGCAGAAAGCCGGGCACATCGACCAGGGTCAGGATCGGAATTTCAAAGGCATCGCAGAACCGCACGAAGCGCGCCGCCTTGCGCGAACTGTCGATGTCAAGGCAGCCCGCCAGCACCATCGGCTGGTTGGCAACCACCCCGACCGTCCGCCCCTCGAGCCGGATGAAGCCGGTGATGATGTTCTGGGCGAACGCTTCCTGAATCTCGAAAAAGTCGCCCTCGTCCGCCACCTTCAGGATCAGTTCCTTCATGTCATAGGGCGTGTTCGGGTTGGCCGGCACCAGGGTGTCGAGGCTCATCTCCAGCCGGCCGGGATCGTCGAAAAACGGCCGCACCGGCACGCCCGCGCGGTTGTTGGGCGGCAGGAAATCCACCATGCGGCGCACTTCCGCCAGCGCCTCGACATCGTTTTCAAAGGCCGCATCCGCGACCGAGGATTTCTTGGTGTGGGTCGCGGCGCCGCCCAGTTCCTCGGCGGTGACCACCTCGTTGGTCACGGTTTTCACCACATCCGGGCCGGTCACGAACATGTAGGAGCTGTCCTTGACCATGAAGATGAAGTCGGTGATCGCCGGCGAATAGACCGCGCCGCCGGCGCAGGGCCCCATGATCACGCTGATCTGCGGCACCACGCCCGAGGCCATGATGTTGCGCTGGAACACTTCCGCATAGCCCGCAAGGCTGGCAACACCTTCCTGAATCCGCGCCCCGCCACTGTCATTGATGCCAATGACCGGCGCGCCATTCTGCATCGCCATATCCATGATCTTGCAGATTTTCTGCGCGTGGGTCTCGCTAAGGCTGCCGCCAAACACGGTGAAATCCTGGCTGAACACATAGACCATGCGCCCGTTGATCGTGCCCCAGCCGGTCACCACGCCATCGCCGGCGGGGCGGTTCTGCTCCATCCCGAAATCGTGACAGCGATGGGCCACGAACATGTCGAGTTCCTCGAAGCTGCCCTCGTCCAGCAGCAGCTCGATGCGCTCGCGCGCGGTCAGCTTGCCCTTGGCGTGCTGCGCCTCGATCCGGCGCGCGCCACCGCCCATGCGCGCAGCCTCGCGGCGGTCCTCGAGCTCTTTCAGAATTTCTTTCATCCGGGAATCCTCGCGTGGTTTCCGCTCAGGATACACAAGCGCCGGGGCGCCCGGAAGAAAAAACCCGCGTATTTGCAAAGCCATCTGCAAGCGCAGTCTGAAAATTGCAAACTTGCAAACTCAACCAGTCAAGCTGCTTCGGCCAGCATGTCGCCTGTACAATACGAGAGGGCACACCGTCCCCGCACAGCAACGCGCTTGCAAGCCCGCCCGCCATCGCCCAGAATCGCCCCGTCAACGGGA
>CAZPDV010000249.1:0-3428 GCA_964585355.1 uncultured Aliiroseovarius sp. | reverse complement strand
GAATGGCCGGGTTGCGGGCAATGGCGGCAAAATGACCGGCCACCAGTTGGCGCAGCTGGCTGGCCGGGTCGGTGTTGTCGGGCAGCGGCGGATCGCCCCGCTCGTCCGAGGGGGCGATCCATTCGCCGACCGCCAGCCAGATATCGGTCTTGGCCGGAAAATGGCGAAAGATGGCGGGCTGGCTGACACCGACCGCATCGGCGATCAGCTGCGTGGTGACCCGGTCGGGCCCCAGCTCTCCGGCCAGGCGAATGGCGGTCTCGACGATCTCGGCCCGGCGCGCCTCGGCGCTTTTGCGGATGCGTCTGGGGGCCGATTTCGCAGTCATGGGTTACTCTCCGGCAGCGCCTTCGCCCTCGATACCAAGCCGGTAGGTGTCATGGCACGCAACGCATTGCAGCATCAGGGTGCCCAGGTCATCGAACACCGTCAGGGGGTCGTCGGTTGCCGCGATCGAATCGGCCAGGTCGTCGAACGAGCCATGCAGCCCCAGGCCCAGCGATTTGAAATCCAGCGGCAGCTTGGCAATGATGGCGGTGTCCTGGCTCGCCGCCGCCATGCCCATGGCGCGGGCCTGTTTCTCGGCCGCATCCAGGTTGCCGGCAGTGGTTTCCTCGATGATGGTCTGCACCCCGGCCAGCACGCCGCGCATTTCGCCCAGCACCTTGTTGCGCTCGTCCGGGCTGAGCAGGATCGAGGTGCGCCCGTCGGCATAGGGCACGGTCTGGCCCTTGACCAGAAAGGTATAGGACATGCCGCCAAGGCCGATGGCCAGGATCAGCGCCACGATCCAGCCCAGTTTTCCCATGAAGTTCATCTGTACTCTCCTTGTTTCAATTCAGTTAGTGATTAGACACTTACCAAGGTGTTGTCAAGAACCGATGAAAAAAGACTTTAACTTGCCCGCTGCATGCCTATAGTCACCGGCATGAAGGATCACGCGCATATCCCCTCCGGCCCGGTTGCCCCGGCCGCCCAGCTTGCGCTGCTTCTGCTTAGCTGCCTCTGAGCGTGCCATTCGGCGCGACCGCTCAGAGGGGAAACCGCGCCGGAGCCGCAAACATTCAGCCAGCAGACGAAAGACCCGGACATGACCAACAGCACCGATCACGTATTGATCTTTGACACCACCTTGCGCGATGGCGAGCAAAGCCCCGGCGCCACCATGACCCATGACGAAAAGCTGGAAATCGCCGAGATGCTCGACGATATGGGCGTGGACATCATCGAGGCGGGCTTTCCCATCGCCTCGGAGGGCGACTTTGCCGCGGTCAGCGAGATCGCCAAGCGCGCCGACGATTCGGTGATTTGCGGGCTGGCGCGGGCCAAGCCCGGCGATATTCAGCGCGCCTGGGATGCGGTCCGGCATGCCGCCCGCCCGCGCATTCACACCTTTATCGGCACCTCGCCCCTGCACCGCGACATCCCCGGTCTCAGCATGGACGAAATGGCCGAGGTGATCCACGACACGGTGACGCTGGCGCGCAATCTGTGCGACGATGTGCAATGGTCGCCGATGGATGCCACCCGGACCGAGCCCGATTATCTGTGCCGGGTGGTGGAGATTGCCATCAAGGCCGGCGCCACCACCATCAACATCCCCGACACGGTGGGCTATGCGGTGCCGCGCGAAAGCGCGCGGATCATCGAGATGCTGCTTGAACGCGTGCCCGGCGCCGACGAGATCACCTTTGCCACCCATTGCCACAACGACCTGGGCATGGCCACCGCCAACGCCCTGGCCGCGGTCGAGGCCGGCGCCCGCCAGATCGAATGCACCATCAACGGTCTGGGCGAACGCGCCGGCAACACCGCGCTGGAAGAGGTGGTGATGGCGCTCAAGGTGCGCAACGACGCGCTGCCGTTCGACACCGGCGTGGACAGCACCCGCATCATCCAGATCTCGCGCCGGGTGGCGCAGGTTTCGGGCTTTCCGGTGCAGTTCAACAAGGCGATCGTCGGCAAGAACGCCTTTGCCCATGAAAGCGGCATCCACCAGGACGGGATGCTCAAGAACCGCGAAAACTTCGAGATCATGCGCCCCGAGGATATCGGCCTGACCGAGACCAACCTGGTGATGGGCAAACATTCCGGTCGCGCCGCCCTGCGCAAGAAGCTCGAGGATCTGGGATTCGAACTGTCGGATAACCAGCTCAAGGATGCTTTCGTGCGCTTCAAGGAGCTGGCCGACCGCAAGAAGGAGGTGTTCGACGAAGACCTGATCGCGCTGATGAGCGACGGCACCGATGCCGCCAACGACCGGGTGCAGGTGAAATTCCTGCGGGTGATCTGCGGCACCGAAGCGCCGCAATCGGCCGACCTGACCCTGACCATCGACGGGGTGGATCACCAGGTTACCGCCACCGGCGACGGCCCGGTGGACGCCACCTTCAACGCCATCAAGGCGCTGTTCCCGCACGAGGCGCGCCTGCAACTTTACCAGGTGCATGCGGTCACCGAGGGCACCGATGCCCAGGCCACGGTCAGCGTGCGCATGGAGGAGGACGGCAAGATCGTCACCGGCCAGTCGGCCGACACCGATACGGTGGTGGCCAGCGCCAAGGCCTATGTGAACGCGCTCAACAACCTGCTGGTGCGCCGCGAAAAGGGCAAGCCATAGGCCCCGCCCCGGTATTTTCCCGCGCGCCCCGGCAAGATGGCGGGGCGCGTGATATTTTCTGAACTTGTCCAAATGCAATTTTTCGTGATCAATCTGGGGCTGAATGTCGGGTTGAATTGCACTTTTTCAATATTTTGCCCGATCCAGCCCGGTCCGGCGCGCCGCCGTCAGCCATGGCAGAGGCGAAAACCTGCCGCCCGGCCATGCTCTGCCCCTTTTGCTTTGCCCCCCGCCGCCTTATAAAAGCCCGGTCCGGGTGTGGGGGAATCGCGCCCATGGGCGCAAAATGCGGGATACTGGACATATGCTGAACTTCTCGGGGCTGTTTTCGTCCGACATGGCGATCGACCTTGGCACAGCCAACACGCTGGTTTACGTCAAGGGGCGCGGTGTCATCATGAATGAACCTTCAGTGGTCGCCTACCACGTCAAGGACGGGGTGAAAAAGGTGCTGGCGGTGGGCGAGGATGCCAAGCTGATGCTGGGCCGCACGCCGGGGTCGATCGAGGCGATCCGGCCGATGCGCGAAGGCGTGATCGCCGATTTCGACACCGCCGAGGAGATGATCAAGCATTTCATCCGCAAGGTGCACAAGCGCACCATGCTCTCCAAGCCCAAGATCATCGTCTGTGTGCCCCACGGCGCCACGCCGGTGGAAAAGCGCGCCATTCGCCAGTCGGTGCTGTCGGCGGGGGCGCGCCGGGCCGGCCTGATTGCCGAGCCCATCGCCGCGGCGATCGGCGCCGGCAGGCCGATCACCGACCCGACCGGCAACATGGTGGTGGATATCGGCGGTGGCACCACCGAA
>CAZPDV010000248.1:0-3504 GCA_964585355.1 uncultured Aliiroseovarius sp. | reverse complement strand
CGGCAGCACTGGCCGCGGCCTCGGCCACCGCCTGGTCCACCGCGTCCGGCGCGACCTGCACGGTGGCGGGGCGCGGTTTCGGCAGGAAGGCGGCCAGTTCCAGCAGGCTGTTGCCGGCATTGTTGGCCCGCTCGTTGTCCTCGATCAGGCTGGTGGGGCGCGGTTTCGGGCGGAAAGCGCGCAGGGCATCGGTGTTGGGGGGGGCGGGCCGCACGGTGCCGGGGCGCGGCGGCGGCACTACCGGCGGCTTGCCGGAAAACACCAGGATCCCGGACGGGGTCAGCGTGCCCTCCGGGCTGGGGGTCACCAGGCCATCGTCGCCGAGCGCAAAGTCGGTGCCCGGCGGTGGCGGCGGCATCGGTGTGGCCGGGCGCTGATCCGAGGCGGCGGTGGGGGCCTGGGGCAGGGCCACCGCGTCATTGCCGGCCACCTTGGGGTCGATCGAGGCGATATAGAGATCGTCGATGCGGCTGCCCTGCGGCTCGGGCGGGCTGTCGGGGGCGCGCTCCCAAATGCCAAGGGCCGCGTAGCGGGTCTGCGCGGCCTCTTCGGTCATGGGGTCTGGGCTTTGGGCGGGTGCATCGGCCGCTGGCGGCGGCGCGGGATCGGTCGGGGCGGCAGCCGGGCTGGCGGTGTCGATCTGGCCCGAGACGCCGGGGCTTTCAGGCGCTGTCGGCAGGGCTGCCAGCGTGCTGCCGGTGCCGCCCGCCGGGGGCGGCGGTTCGGTCGAGGGCGGAACCGGGCTGGCGCTGTCCTCGGCCGTGCCCGGCAGCAGCGCTTCGGGTACCGCCGCCGCGGCAAAGGGGCTGGGCGCATCCTGACCGGGGGTCGCGGCGTTGTCATCGACAAACAGGAACACCGAGGCCAGCGCGATGGCGGCCATGACCAGCAGCAGGATCAGGGTCAGCACCAATCCCAGATATTTCGGCTTGCCGCCCACGGCCTCGCGTTGCGAAGGGCGGGCGCCGAACATGGTCAGACGCTCGGCCTCGGATGCGGTGGCGCCGGTTGCCTTGGTGCCGGTTGCGGTGGTGCCAGGCAAGGCGTCCGGCGCAGGGGCAATGGCGGTCGCAGCCGGGCGAGGCGGGCGCGTCCCGTTTAACGGGGCCGGGGCGGTCGGGGCGGCGCGGCCGTTTGCCCCGCCGGGCTGGGGGGGTGTGGCCTTGTCGCGCCTTGCCAGCCCCCTGGTCGCCTTGGCGGCAATCTTGCCCAGCACCCCGTTCATGCCCCCGTTGGCGCCCCTGGCCTTGTCCGCCACCGAATCGGTTTTTGCCCGGTCGTCGGCCTTGGCCGGACCGGCGGCCAGCAGGCCGGACAGGCGCCCGTTCGAGGCCGGTTTCTGCGGCCTTTCGGCGGTGAGCTCGGCGCTGGCCGGGGCGCCGGGCGGCGGGGTGTGCTGCCGGCGCGAGGCGAAGGCGGGGGCGGGTTCGGAAGCGGCGCTTTCTGCCAGCTTTGCCTCGGGAGGGGCGATGGGGGGCTCTCCCTCCCCCTTGCCGGCTTTCCCGGTGCCGGGATCGGCGGCCTTTCCGGTGGTTTTGAGCGCAACCGGCGGTTCTGTCGCCGGGGGGACAGAGACCGATGGCGCGGGAATTGGCGGCACTTTCCGGCGCGGCGGCGGGGGCGGCAGGGGACGCTTGCCGGGCGCTGCGGCCTCGTCCTCATCGGGCATCGGCGGAAAGGGGGCGAGAATGTCCGGCGGGGTCTTTTTCGCGCCGGCATCTTCCGCGGCCTTTTCCGCGGCCTCGTCGGTTTCGGCCCTGGCTGCCGGCTTTTCTTCGTCGCTCAGGTCAGGCTCGGGCACATCCGCCAGCAGAGCGGCGACCCTGGCATCTTCGTCGTCTTCCTCCTCGGGGGCAGGAGAGGGGGGAAGCGTGGGCGCGTTGGTGTCTGGTTCGGCCCTGTCCTCGTCCGCTTGGGGTTCGGGGGCTTTGGCCTTGTCTGCCTCGGGTTCGGCCGGCTCTGGTTCGGAGGGGGGCTCGGGGGCGGGTTCGGGCGCGGCCCTGGCCTCTTCGGGCTCTGCCGCCGGCTCTGCCGGTTCCGCCGAAGGTGCAGTTTCCGGGCTGTCGTCCTGTTGCTCTCTGTCCCCCAGCCGTGACAGTTTAGGCACCGGCTCCTTGTCGGGTTCGACGCTGTTGCCCGGCCCCAGCAGTGCCGAGGCCCCGGCGGCCATGCCGAAAAACGCCTCTCCCTTGAAGCCCTTCTCGGGGCGGGCCACGAAGCTGACCGGGTTCATCCGGTGGTCCTTGGCGAATTGCTCGGCCTCCTGCAGGGTTTCGCGGGCGACCACCGCCACCTTGACCTTCTTGCCCTTGGCCCGGCGCCAGTCGAACACCAGGTCGCCCACCTCGTAGGGGGTCATGCCCTCAAGCGCTGCGCGGATCTGCACCTCGCGGGCAATGTCATCGCCGCCGGGGGCGTCAAGCTCGGTATAAAGGATCTGGGAATTGGGGATGATCAGCTTGGTCTCGACCCCGCCCTTTTCCAGATCGGCCGCGGTCTTGCGCAGCATTTCCAGCTTGTCGGCCATCTCCGGGTCGTCCAGCGCGACCTCGCCGACCAGGGTCCAGCCGTCCTTGCTGCCGGTATTGCGGTGGAGCAGTCCGATGCCTTCATGGCTCAGGTTCAGAGCGAAATTCGGTTTCATGGTCGCCTTGTGTCAGCCAGTGCCTGCATTGTCCCCACGATTGAAGCGACTCCAACCGCAAAGCCGAAACTATCGCAGGAAATCGCCCATGGAAAGGGCATCGCCATGCGAAAGGCTTGTACATGGCGGGTTTTGGCGCAACTCTGGCGCAAAAGGAGGCTGCATCATGCGTATCAAGGCTTTTTTCGTGGCAATCCTGATGCTTGCGCCTGGGCTGGGGGTGGCGGAACCCGGCGTGCGGACCATATCGGTCTCGGGCCATGGCGAGGTAGTGGTGGTGCCGGACATGGCCACCATCACCCTGGGGGTTACCCGGCAGGGCGCCCGCGCCGGGGAGGCGCTGGGCCAGGTCGCAGAGGCGTCGCGCCGGATTTTCGCCGCGCTTGAAAAGGCCGGCATCGCCGCGCGTGACATGCAGACCAGCAATCTGGAGCTGCGGCCGCTCTATTCCGATGGCTCCGGGTCCAATCAGCCGCCGCGAATCGTCGGCTACCAGGCGTCCAGCATGGTGACGATCCGGGTGCTGGCGCTGGACAGGCTGGGGCAGATCCTCGATCAGGTTGCGGCAGAAGGCGCCAATCAGTTCAACGGGTTATCCTTCGGGGTGCAGGACCCCGATCCGCTGCTGGAAAAGGCCCGGGTCGCGGCGGTCAAGGCGGCGATGGCGCGCGCCGCGGTCCTGGCCAGGGCGGCCGGGGTGACGCTTGGCCCGGTCCTGAGCCTCAACGACCAGTCCGGCGGCGCGGCGCCGCGCGCCATGGCGGACATGGCCTTTGTGCGCGCCGCCGCCGTGCCGGTCGCGGCCGGCGAGCTTTCGATCAGCGCCGATGTCAGCATGGTCTTTGCCATCGCCGAGTAAG
>CAZPDV010000247.1:0-3520 GCA_964585355.1 uncultured Aliiroseovarius sp. | reverse complement strand
TGCCCTTTGCCTATGTCGAGGCCGCGGCCAATATCCTGACCAATCCGGCGCTGGATCCGGTTGGCAAGATCGCCGAGGTGAAATTCGCCGCGGTCCGGGTCGAGCCCGACCAAAGCCCGGCTGCCTGAGCGCGGGGCCTCCGGCGGGAGTATTTGGAGAAAGATGAAAGGGGGCGGGTTTCGGAAAGGGCTTGGTCCGGGCCGGCGGGCTGTTTAGCCTGGGGGCATGACGCATGCGGTTTTCATTCAGAACCCCGATTCCATCTACGACGATCGCCCCGGTGAGGCGTATCATTTTCCCCGGCGCTATCTGAAGCGGGTTGAGCAGACCCTTGGTGCCTGGGTGATATTTTATGAGGGGAAGCGGGGCGCCAAGGGGTATGTGGGGGTTGGAAAGGTTGCCGACATATTGCCGGATCGGGGGCGGGCAAAGCATTATTATGCTCGGCTTGTTCCGGGATCGTATCTGGATTTTTCCAGGGTAGTGCCGCGCACCGATCCGCTCAGCGACACCCGCTATGAACGCGGTTTGCCAGCGACCGGGGGCTCGAACAGCGCTGCGGTGCGGCTGATCTCGGCAGAGGAATTTGCCAGCATTGTTCGGGAGGGGCTGAGGCTGCCGGAAATGGTCGGGAACGTGCCGCTGGCGCGTCAACCCGAGCTGCCGCCGGGCATGGCCGAGGCGCCGGTGGCTTTTGAGCACGCAGCCGGCGAGCTTCCGGGGGTGCGGGAGCTGATTGCCCGGCCCGATATTCTGGCCGGGCGCAAGTGGCGCGATCCGGCCTTTCGGTCAAGGGTCGTGACCGCTTACGGGTTTCGCTGTGCCATATCCGGGCTGGAATTGCGCAATGGCGGCGGCCGGCCGGAGGTGGAGGCCGCGCATATCAGGCCGGTGGCGGCAGGCGGGCCGGACATGGTGCAAAACGGGCTGGCCCTGTCGGGCACGCTGCACTGGATGTTCGACCGGGGGCTGATCGGCGTTGCCGAGGATCATGCGATCCTGATCTCGCATAACAAGGTGCCGGCGGATGTGGCGAACCGGCTGATTGCGCCGGAGCGGCGGTTGCGCCTGCCCGACGATCCGCGGCTGCACCCGCATCCGGCCTTTCTGCGCTATCACCGCGAGCGGGTTTTCGGGCAGGTGGCCTGAGTTTCGGCCCGGTCCGGGCTTGCATTGGCGGCGTCATTCCGGCACCTGTGGGGCGGTCAAGGACGGGGGGGAGATGACACATCTTTGGGTGCGGGCCGAGCAGCGGCCGAACGAGGAGCGGGTGGGGCTGATGCCCGAGGGGGCGCGCGACCTGATTGCGCGCGGTATCCGGGTGACGGTGGAGGAAAGCCATGTGCGCGCCATTCCGATCGAGGGCTATCGGCAGGCGGGTTGCGAGATCGCGCCGGAAAATGCCTGGCCCGAGGCGCCCGCCGATGCGATCATTTTCGGCCTCAAGGAATTGCCCGAGGATGGCACGCCGCTGATCCATCGCCACATCATGTTCGGCCATGCCTACAAGGGGCAGTTTTCCGGCCGCAGGTTGCTGGAGCGGTTCCGGGCCGGCGGCGGCACGCTTTATGACCTGGAATATCTGGTGGACGAGCACGGCCGGCGGGTGGCGGCGTTTGGCTATTGGGCCGGGTTTGCCGGGGCGGCGGTGACGCTCAAGGCCTGGGCGGCGCAGCAGGCCGGCGGTATCTGCCCGCCGGTGGGCACCTATCGCGACAAGGATGCGCTGCTGGCCGATATTGCGGCCGATCTGGGCGAGGGGGCGCGCCCCGACGCGCTGGTGATCGGCGCCCTGGGGCGGGTGGGCACCGGCGTCGCCGACCTGTGCGAGGCGCTGGGGGTGGCGGTGACCAGGTGGGACATGGCCGAGACCGCCTCGGGCGGGCCGTTCCCGGAAATTCTGGAGCACGCGGTTTTCTTCAACTGTATCCTGGCCCGGCCCGGCACGCCGGTTTTCGTCGGCCCTGAGGCGCTGGACGCCCCGCGCAAGCTGCGGGCAATCGGCGATATCGCCTGTGACCCGGACAGCGCCTATAACCCGGTGCCGGTCTATGGCGCGGCCACCAGCTGGGCGGCGCCGGTGGTGCGGGTGCATGAGGCGCCGCCGCTCGATGTGATGGCGATTGACAACCTGCCGTCGATGCTGCCGGTGGAGAGCAGCGCCGATTTCGCGGCGCAACTGTTGCCGTCGCTGGCGACGCTGGACGATCTTGGCGAAGGGGTCTGGGCCCGGGCCGAGGCCACCTTCCGCGAACACATGAAAGGGATATGAGATGACGATTCACTGGTGCGGCACCGGCCTGTCGGCGATCCCCGGCCTCAGGCGGCTGCTTGAGGCAGGCCGGCCGGTCACGGTCTGGAACCGGACGGTCGAGAAGGCGCAGGCGGCGGTGGGCGACCTGACGCAAGACATCCGCGCCTTTGACATCGAGGCGCTGGGCGCGGCGCTTGCCCCGGGCGACGTGGTGGTGTCGATGCTGCCGGGCGACTGGCATGTGCCGCTGGCCGAGCTGGCGATTTCCAGGGGCGCGCATTTCGTTTCGTCCAGCTATATCTCGCCCCAGATGCGGGCGCTGGACGACAAGGCGCGGGCGGCGGGCGTGGCGCTGGTCAACGAGGTGGGGCTTGACCCCGGTATCGACCACGTGATGGCGCATGCGCTGATGGCCGATTACCGCGCCTCGGCCGCGTTCGACCCGGCAAACACGCTGTCGTTTACCTCGTATTGCGGTGGCATCCCCAAGCAGCCCAACGATTTTCGCTACAAGTTCAGCTGGTCGCCGCTGGGGGTGCTCAAGGCGCTGAAATCGCCGTCGCGGTCGCTGAAAGGCGGCGAGGTGCTGGAGGTGGCGCGGCCCTGGGAGGCGATTTCGAGCTATGCCGCGCCGCTGCCCGAGCCCGAGACCTTCGAGGTCTATCCCAACCGCGACAGCCTGCCGTTCATGGCGGAATATGGCTTCGAGGAGGGCTGGCCGGTGCGCGATTTCGTGCGCGGCACGCTGCGGCTGAACGGCTGGTCCGAGGCCTGGCGAGAGGTGTTCGCCGAGGCCGAGACCGCCAGCGAGGAAAGGCTGCGGGAGATGTCCGACCAGTTCTGGCGCGATCATGCCTATGACGAGGGCGAGCCGGACCGGGTGGTGCTGTTTGTTGACCTCAAGGCCGAGCGCGACGGCGCGGTGGTCTGGCACAAGACCTGGGCGATGGACGCCTGGGGCGATGCGCGCGGCACCGCCATGGCGCGGCTGGTCAGCGTGCCGGTGTCGCTGGCGGTAGAGGCGGTGCTGGCCGGCGAGATCGCGCCGGGCGTGTCGGCGGCGCCTTCGGACCCGGCGCTGGTCGGGCGCTGGATGGAGGTAACCGGCGAGCTGGCGCAATACCTGGCGGTGGTGGATCAGCTGGCGTAACGGCGACGCTTGCGCCGGGCGCGGGCGGGCCATAGATAGGAGCCACATCTCCCGGAGGCCCTCCCATGTCCAAGATCAAGCCCGTTGTCCTTTGTATCCTCGATGGTTGGGGGCTG
>CAZPDV010000246.1:0-3537 GCA_964585355.1 uncultured Aliiroseovarius sp. | reverse complement strand
CGGCAAATGTTTCAGAACTGACACAAAGCGTGGCAGTGCCATCACCCCGGATCAAGCGCGCGTGAGGGGGCTGGGCAAAGCCCGCGCCGGGCTGCATGTTGGCGGCATCAACCGAGAGGGCCGCATGTCTGACCAGAACCCCGCGCATCCGTTGCTACGACGTCTGCCGCTGATCCTTATCCTGAGCGTCGCCGCGATCGGCGCCTTCACCCTGCGCGATGCCCTGACCTTCGAGGCGCTGGCCCGCCACCGCGAGGCGCTTCTGGCCTATCGCGATGCGCATTACCTGGCGGCGGTGGCCGGGTTCATCGCCGCCTATGTGGCGATCGTCGCCTTTTCGCTGCCCGGCGCCACCATTGCCACGCTCACCGGCGGTTTTTTGTTCGGGGTGTTTCCCGGCGCGCTTTTCAACGTGTCGGGGGCGACCATCGGCGCCACGCTGATCTTTCTGGCCGCGCGCTGGGGGCTGGGCGAGCGGCTGGCGGCGCGGATGGAGGCCTCGGAAGGGGCGGTCAGGTCGATCAAGGACGGGATCGACGAAAACCAATGGTCGGTGCTTTTCCTGATCCGGCTGGTGCCGGCAGTGCCGTTCTTCATTGCCAACCTGATCCCCGCCCTTGTGGATGTGCCGCTCTATCGCTTCGTGGTTTCGACCTTTCTGGGGATCATCCCCGGCGCGGTGGTCTATACCTCGGTCGGCGCCGGGCTGGGCGAGGTGTTTGCCCGCGGCGAGAGCCCCGACCTTGGCATCATGTTCGAGCCCCAGGTGCTTTTGCCCATGCTTGGGCTGGCGGGGCTGGCGGCGCTTCCCATCCTGTTGAAATTGTTTCGAAAAGGCAGAACTGCATGAGCCAGGTTGAACAGATTGACACCGATATATGCGTGATCGGGGGCGGCTCGGGCGGGCTGTCGGTGGCGGCGGGGGCGGCGCAGATGGGCGCGCGCGTGGTGCTGCTCGAGGGGCACAGGATGGGGGGCGATTGCCTCAATTACGGTTGTGTGCCGTCCAAGGCGCTGCTGCATGCCGGGCGGGTCGGCATGAGCTGGAAGGCGGCGCATGATCACGTCGCCGCCACCATCGCCACCATTGCCCCGCACGATTCGGTCGAGCGGTTCGAGGGGCTGGGCGTGCGCGTCATCCAGGAATACGGCGTCTTTGTGGCCCGCGATGTGGTCGAGGCCGGCGCCGCCCGCATCCGCGCCCGCCGCTTTGTCATCGCCACCGGCTCCTCGCCGTTCGTGCCGCCGATTCCCGGCCTCGAAAACGTGCCATATGAAACCAACGAGACCATCTTCACCCTTAAAAAGAAGCCGGGTCATCTGCTGGTGATCGGCGGTGGTCCGATCGGCATGGAAATGGCCGAGGCGCACCGGGCGCTGGGCTGCGAGGTGACGGTGATCGAAGGCGAGAAGGCGCTGGGCCGCGACGACCCGGAATTTGCCGCCAGGGTGCTGGCGGCCCAGCGGGCGCGGGGGATTGCCATCGAGGAAGGCGCGCTGGCCGCCGAGATCCGCGGGCGCGCCGGCGCCATCGAGGTCGAGGCCCGCGACGGGCGCCTGTTCAAGGGCACGCATCTGCTGATCGCGGTGGGGCGGCGGCCGAATATCGGGCGGCTCAACCTCGAGGCGGCCGGGATCGAAACCACCCGGACCGGCATCAGGGTGGATGCCGGGCTGCGCAGCTCCAACCGCAAGGTTTATGCCATCGGTGACGTGGCGGGGGGGCTGCAATTTACCCATGTGGCGGGGTATCATGCCGGGGTGATCCTGCGCTCGATGCTGTTTGGCCTGCCGTCACGGGCAAAAACCCATCACATCCCCTGGGCCACCTATACCAGCCCGGAACTGGCGCAGATCGGCCTGACCGAGGCCGA
Organism: uncultured Aliiroseovarius sp.; assembly: GCA_964585355.1. GTDB lineage: Bacteria > Pseudomonadota > Alphaproteobacteria > Rhodobacterales > Rhodobacteraceae > JAAEUB01. The sequence continues at coordinate 1,663 of CAZPDV010000246.1, read as the reverse complement.
GGCGCGCGAGAAATACGGCAAGCGGCTTGAGGTGGTGCGCTTCGACTTTGCCGGAAATGACCGCGCCATCGCCACCGGGCAGACCGACGGCGCGGTCAAGGCGATGGTGGTGCGCGGCCGCCCGGTGGGGGTGTCGATCGTCGGCCCCGGCGCCGGCGAGCTGATAAATCTCTGGGCGCTGGTACTGGCAAATCGCCTGAAAATGTCGCATGTAGCTGCCATGGTGGCGCCCTATCCGACCATGGGAGAGATCGGCAAGCGGGTGGCCGGGGCGTATTTCGCGCCGCGCCTGTTTGACAATCCGCGCGTGAAGGCGATTGTTGGAATAGTGCAAAGATTTCTGCCCTGAGGGGCGATAACGGGGGCAAAAGGTGCTCAATTCGCTATCCGGCCGGTTCCTGATCCTGACCGTGGCCTTCGTGATGCTGGCCGAGGTGCTGATCTTTGTGCCGTCGGTTGCGCGGTTTCGCCAGGACTACCTGACCGAGCGGCTGGAGCGGGCGCAGATTGCCTCGCTGGTGCTGCTGGCCGATGACATGATCTCGCCCAAGCTGGAACAGGAGCTTCTGGATAATGCCGGCGTGTTCAACGTCGCCCTGCGCCGCGATGAGGTGAGCGAGCTGATGCTGTCCTCGCCGGTGCCGCATATGGTGGACAAGACCATCGACCTGCGTAACCAGACCCCGATTACCCTGATGCGCGATGCCCTGTTGCGGCTCGTTACCCCTGAGAACCAGATCATCCGCGTGATCGGCGAGCCGGTGCGCATGGGGGGCGAGATGATCGAGGTCACCATGGAGACCGCGCCCCTGCGCCAGGCGATGCTTGACTATGGTCTCAACATTCTGCTGCTGTCGGCGGTGATTTCGGTGATCACCGCGGTCTTGCTGTTCCTGGCGGTGCGCCGGCTGATGGTGCGGCCGATCAAGGGGGTGGTGGGGCATATGCTGTCTTATGCCGAGGCGCCCGAAGATGCCCGGCGGATCATCGAACCCAGCGCCAGCGTCACCGAGTTGCGCGAGGCCGAAGAGGCGCTGCATGACTTGCAGACCGACCTGACCGGCGCGCTCAGGCAGAAGGAGCGGCTGGCGCAGCTGGGCGGCGCGGTCGCCCGGATCAGCCACGACCTGCGCAACATCCTGACCACGGCGCAGCTTTTTGCCGACCGCATGGAAACCAGCGCCGACCCGTCGGTGCAGCGCGCGGCGCCCAAGCTGGTGGGCTCGATCTCGCGGGCGGTGAACCTGTGCGAAAGCACCCTGGCCTTTGGCAAGGCCGAGGAGCCGGCGCCGTCGCTGACCCGGGTGCCGCTGGCGGAAGTGGCCGAGGAGGTGATCGACAGCGAGCGGCTGACCGCAGGCGTGGACAGCATCAGCTATGGCGTCGATATTCCCGCCGGCCTGACCCTGCGCGCCGATCCCGAGCAGCTGTTCCGGGTGCTGTCGAACCTGGTGCGCAATGCCCGCCAGGCAATTACCGCCGCCGGCGGCGCGGGCGAGATCGCGATTTCGGCCAGCGAGAGCCAGGACGAGTGGACCATCCGGGTCTCGGATACCGGGCCGGGCCTGCCGCCCAAGGCGCAGGAGGTGCTGTTTCAGCCCTTCGCCGGCACCACGCGGCGCGGCGGCACCGGTCTGGGCCTGGCGATTGCCGCCGAACTGGT
>CAZPDV010000245.1:0-3558 GCA_964585355.1 uncultured Aliiroseovarius sp. | reverse complement strand
CCGCTGGGCATCGCGCAGGATATCCACCGCCGGGCGCTGGCCGTCCGGCAGATAATCCAGATCCATCTGGCGGGCCACCTTCATGGCCTGCTTCCAGACCCGGTTGAGCTCTGCATCGGCAAGCTGCCAGTCGCCATAGGCACAATTGTTCATCTCGGCCTGGTTGGCCGGATTGCCGCAATCCTGGGCGCCGGCAGGGCTCACGCCCGCCATGATCCCGGCCAGAAACACCGCCTGTCCAATTTGCAGAATACGCATCAAATATCTCCCATAACTTCCTGATTGAACCCGAAAATCCTTCCCTCTCCCGCATAGGGCACCAGGCGCACGTCGCGACTCTGCCCCGGCTCGAAACGCACCGCCGTCCCCGCGGCAATATCCAGCCGCCGCCCCCGCGCCGCCTGCCGGTCGAAATCCAGCGCCGCGTTGACCTCGGCAAAATGATAATGGCTGCCCACCTGCACCGGCCGGTCGCCGCGATTGGCCACCCGCAGCACCACGCCCTGGCGCCCGGCATTCAGGGTCACATGCCCCTCGGCCACGAAAATCTCGCCTGGAATCATCTCGCCCCCTTCTTCTGTTCTCAAATATCCCGGGGAGCGCGAGGGGCTGGCCCCTCGCTCCCGCCCGCGCGCCTATCTGATCGGGTGATGCACGGTAACCAGCTTGGTACCATCGGGAAAGGTCGCCTCCACCTGCACATCATGTATCATCTCGGGCACCCCCTGCATGCACTCGGCGCGGCTGACCACATGCGCGCCCGCCTCCATCAACTCCGCCACCGAACGGCCCTCGCGCGCGCCTTCCACCACGAAATCGGTGATCAGCGCGATCGCCTCGGGGTGGTTGAGCTTCACCCCCCGCGCCCGGCGGTCGCGCGCCACCATGGCCGCCAGGCTGATCAGCAGCTTGTCCTTCTCGCGTGGTGTCAGGTTCATGGCTCTCCCCTTTTCCCCCTTAGAGCATCCAGACCCGCGGCAAGGCAAGCCCGCCAAGCTGCTCCAGCGCCGCCATCAGCGCCTTGCGCAAATCGTGGGCATTTTCGGCGATCATCCGCACAAGAACAAGGCCATTGAAGGCCGAGGCCCCGGCTTCGACCCCGCTGGCCCGCGCCAGAATGTCCCGCAACCGGTCAAGATGGGCCTCGGCCTCGGGGGCCACCAGCACCAGCGTCGCCATGGCCCGCCTCCCGGCCAGCGTCGCCCGCCCCGCCGCCCCGGCGCCGGGCAGGTCCAGCCGCAGCGAATCGGCCCAGATCAGCCGCCCGTCCCGGCGGATCCGCCAATGGTCGCGCAGGCTCAGGCGCGTCACCGCCTCGCCCATGGCGGCGCGGCCGAATACCAGCATCTCGGCCGCCAGCAGGCGCGCATCCGCCGCCATCTCGACCTCCAGCCGCCGGCTGAGCCCGGCCCCGTCGAACAGGATGGTTTCCTGCGGCAGCCAATGCGCCCGCGCCCCCGGCCCCAGCCGCAGCCGGTTGTCCACCTCGCCCACCCCGCCGGGGCTGCGATAGACCCGCTCGGCCGCCTGGCTGGTCAGGACTGCCCCGGCCCCGGCGCCCAGCCTTGCCTCCAGCATCAGCCGGTCGCCGCCGGTGATCCCGCCGGACGAATTGATCACCACCGCCTCGGGCAGCGCCCCGGCCCGGCGCAACAGCCGAAGCTTGATGCAGCCCTGCTGGTAAAGCTCCTCGAGCCCGGTGGCGGTCAGGCCCAGCCGCCCCTGCCCACGGGCGCGCTGCATCGCCCCGGCGGCGGGCGCGGCGCTCATTGCCGCGCCTCCTCGGCCAGCCCGGCCACGCGCCTGAGCCACAGCATCAGCGCCGGCGCCTCCGGGGCCGAAACATGCAGGCGCAGCCGGTCACCGCCGCCATGAAAATAGAGCGCCACCTCGTGCCCCGCCAACAGCCGCACCACCGAGGCCGAGGCGTCCGCGCGGCTGATCTCGGTGCCGGCACGGATCAGGTCAAACGCTTTTTCACCCGATATTTCAATGATATGAAGGCCATTGCTCATGTCAGATACAGCCAGCCCTGCCTGGGCGTCCCAGCCCGCCGGCAGCGCCGGCCCGTCCACCACCAGCACCCGGTCACGGCGCAGGCGCAGCGCATAGGGCGCCGCCGCGACCACCTCGGGCCAGCCATGGGCGCGCGTCAGCCCCACCGCCGCCAGCGCCCCCGCCACCGGGCCGCTGATCAGGGTCTGGCGCCGCCCCTGCACCGGCGTCACCGTCACGCCTGGCCCGGCAAATCCGGCCAGTGCCTCGCCCGCCGGCTGCCACCTGTCGCTGTCATTGCGCATGAAGCCGCTCCCCCTTCGGGTCAAGAAAACACGGCGCCACCACCCGGGCCGGCCGGCGCGCGCCCATGTGCCAGACGCTCACCGCCTCGCCCAGCCGCGCCCGGCCCCGCTCCAGCAGCGCCAGCGCAATCGGATGGCCCAGAAAGGCGCTGTCATGGCTGCTGGTCACCACCCCGATCGAGCGCTCCTGCTCATCCACCAGATGCGCCCCCACCGGCAGCGCCCCCTCCGATACCGCTCCTTCCGGTACCGCCAGGCCCACCAGCTGGCGGCGGTTGGGGTCGCACGCCGCCTCGCTGTGCAGGGCGCGGTCGCCGACAAAGGCCACCTGCTTGCGCGCGCGCGGGCCGGCAAAGCCCAGATCGTGCGGCATGGTGGTGCCGTCCGTGTCCTGACCGATGATCACATAGCCCTTCTCGGCCCGCAGCACCGACAGCGCCTCGAGCCCCAGCGGGCCGGCGCCCAGCTCCGCCCCCGCCGCCAGCGCCGCCTGCCAGAGCGCCGCCGCCTGCCCCGCCGGCACCGAGACCTCGTGACTGGCCTCGCCGGTGAAGCTCACCCGGGCAAGCCGGGCCGGCGCCCCCTGAAACCGGGCCGCGCGAAAACGCATATGCGCAAGCCCCGCCACCTCGAAGCCCAGCCGGGCCATGATCGCCCCCGCCTTCGGCCCGGTCACCGTCACCGTCGCCCATTGGGCGGTAACGTCATGGACAAGGATGCGGTCGGGGTCGTGGCCGTCCTGGCGCCAGGATTCGAGCATCCGCACCAGGCCGGTCACATGCGAGGACGAACACGAAAGCAGGAAATGCGCGGGCCCCAGCCGGGCCACCACGCCATCGTCGAACACCACCCCATCCTCGCGCAGGATCAGGCCATAGCGGATGTGGCCCTCGGGCAAGGTGCTGATCGTATTGTAATAAATGAAGTCGAGAAAGGCGGCGGCATCGGGGCCCATGACCTCGATCTTGCCCAGGGGCGAGGCATCGAGAATGCCCGCGGCCCGGCGCACCATCAGGGTTTCGGCCCGGATCGCGGCGGCCTGATCGGCGCCATACCAGCCCGGCCGCAGCCAGCCGCCATATTCCCCCAGCCCGGCCCCGGCGGCGCGGTGCTGCGCCTCCAGCGGCAGGCGTTTGAGCGGCGCGAAAAGCTGACCCTGCCGGACCCCGGCATAGCTGGCCATGGGGACCGGCACGAAGGGCGGGCGGACGGTGGTGGTGCCGGTTTCGGGGATCGTGCGGCCGCGCAGGGCCGCCAT
>CAZPDV010000244.1:0-3561 GCA_964585355.1 uncultured Aliiroseovarius sp. | reverse complement strand
AGATCTCGCCGCTATCTTGCATGTCGACGCCGGCAATGATGCGCAAGGTGGTGGATTTGCCACAGCCCGACGGCCCCAGCAGGCAGGTCACCTGCCCCGGCAACACCGTAAGCGACACGTCATCCACCACGTCGCGGCCGCCAAAGGCCTTGCGGATATGGCGGATCTCAAGCCTTGGGGTCATGTCCTGCAAGCGCGCCTCCAATTCCGATGAAAATCATCGGGCATCGTTCGCAGATAGCAATCCGCGCCCGCCACCGCAAGGCGCCACGGCGCCCCGGCCATCCGGTCGCCCGGCAATCTGGCCTTATATCAGGGGAAAGACTGGCCCTATCGCCCGGCCGGGACATGCCGCAAAACACCTGCAAACCAAGGAGAGCGCCCATGAAAATGACCACCGAAGAAGCCTTCGTCAAGACCCTGCAAATGCATGGAATCGAACATGCTTTCGGCATTATCGGCTCGGCCTTCATGCCGGTTTCCGACTATTTCCCGCAGGCCGGAATCACCTTCTGGGATTGCGCGCATGAGGGCTCGGGCGGGTTCATGGCCGATGGCTTCACCCGTGCCTCGGGCAAGATGTGCATGATGATCGCCCAGAACGGGCCGGGCATCACCAATTTCGTCACCGCCGTGAAAACCGCCTACTGGAACCACACGCCGCTTTTGCTGATCACGCCGCAGGCCGCCAACAAGACCATCGGCCAGGGCGGCTTTCAGGAGGTCGAGCAGATGGCCGCCTTCGAGGACATGGTGGCCTATCAGGAAGAGCTGCGCGACCCGTCGCGGGTGGCCGAGGTGCTCAACCGGGTGATCATGAATGCCTGGCGCGCCTCGGCGCCGGCCCAGATGAACATTCCGCGCGACATGTGGACCCGGGTGATCGACATCGAGCTGCCGCAGATCATCGACATCCCCCGCCCCAGCCCGGACGCAGCCGCCCTGGATGCCGCCGCCGACCTGCTCAAGGCCGCGCAAAACCCGGTGATCATCAACGGCGCCGGCGTGGTGCTGGCGGGCGCGATCGATGCCAGCGTCGATCTGGCCGAGCGGCTTTCGGCCCCGGTCTGCTGCGGCTATCAGCACAACGATGCCTTTCCCGCCGGCCACCCGCTGCATGTGGGGCCCTTGGGCTATAACGGCTCCAAGGCGGCGATGAAGCTGATCGCCGAGGCCGATGTGGTGCTGGCGCTGGGCACCCGGCTCAACCCGTTTTCCACCCTGCCCGCCTATGGCATCGACTACTGGCCCACCGGTGCAAAGCTGATCCAGGTCGAGATCAAGCCCGAGCGCATCGGCCTGACCAAGCCGGTGGACGTGGCCATTGTCGGCGATGCCGGCGCGGTGGCGCGCGGCCTGCTGGCGCGCCTGCCCGAAGGCTCCGGCAACCCCGAGCGCATGGCCCGCATCGCCCACGAGAAAAGCGCCTGGGCGCAGGAACTGTCCTCGATGGACCACGAAGAGGATGACCCCGGCACCACCTGGAACGCCCGCGCCCAGGCCGCCAAGCCCGACTGGATGAGCCCGCGCATGGCCTGGCGGGCGATCATGCAGGCCCTGCCCGAGGACGCGATCATCTCGTCCGATATCGGCAATAACTGCGCCATCGGCAATGCCTATCCCAGCTTCTCGGGCGGGCGCAAATACCTCTCGCCCGGCCTGTTCGGCCCCTGCGGCTATGGCCTGCCCAGCGTGATCGGCGCCAAGATCGCCCGGCCCGACGATGTGGTGGTGGGGTTTTCGGGCGACGGCGCCTTCGGCATCGCGGTCACGGAACTCACCGCCATCGGGCGGCCGGAATGGCCCGCCATCACCCAGGTGGTGTTCCGCAACTATCAATGGGGCGCGGAAAAGCGCAACTCGACCCTGTGGTATGACGACAATTTCGTCGGCACCGAGTTGAACGAACAGGTCTCTTACGCCGGCATTGCCCAGGCCTGCGGGCTCAAGGGGGTGGTGGTGCGCACCATGGAGGAACTGACCGCCGCCCTTGACCAGGCGATCCGCGACCAGAAGGCCGGGACCACCACCCTGATCGAGGCGATGATCAACCAGGAACTGGGCGAGCCCTTCCGCCGCGACGCCATGACCAAGCCGGTTCAGGTGGCCGGTATCTCGGCCGCCGACATGCGCCCGCAAAAAGGCGCCTGACCATGGGGGAGGGCGGCATCCTGGTGCTGAATGCAGGCTCGTCCTCCCTCAAGTTTTCCTTGTTTGACAATGCCTTGCAGGAAATCCTGTCTGGCGCGGCAAGCGAGATTGGCGGCACCGGCGCGGTTCGTATCGGCGCCGATGTGACCCCCGGCACCCCCCCCGACCACGCCGCCGCGCTGGACGCGATCCTGGCGGGGCTGGCCCGCCACGGGGTGGACCTTGCCCGCCTCACCGGGGCCGGGCACCGGGTGGTGCATGGCGGCGCGCTCACCCGCCCGGCGCGGCTGACCCCGGATATCCTTGCCCGGATCCGCGCCGCCGCCCCGCTTGCGCCCCTGCACAACCCGCCCGCGCTGGCCGCGATCGAGGCGCTGGCCGCGCGCGCCCCGACCCTTGCCCAATGCGCCAGCTTCGACACCGCCTTCCACGCGCAGCAGCCGGAAGTGGCCCGCCGCTATGCCCTGCCGGCGCGCCCCGAAACCCGCGAGATCCGCCGCTATGGCTTCCACGGCATCTCGTACGCCGCCCTGGTCGAGGCGCTGCCGGAAATCTCGGGCGCCCCCCTGCCCCGGCGGCTGCTGGCCTTTCACCTGGGCAATGGCGCCTCGGCCGCGGCGATCCTGAACGGCAGTTCGGTGGCCACGACCATGGGCTTTTCCCCGATCGACGGCCTGCCCATGGGCACCCGCGCGGGCGACATTTCGGCCGAGGCGGTGCTGGTGCTGGTGGAAAAACTCGGCCTCGAGGGCGCGCGCCGCCTGCTCTGGCAGGAAAGCGGGCTGGCCGGGCTTTCAGGCGGGGTCTCGGACATGCAGGCGCTTCTTGCTTCCCCGGACCCGGCCGCCCGCCTTGCCATCGACCACTTTGCCTATTGGTGCATCCGCGCCGCCGGGTCGCTGATCGCCGCCATGGGCGGGCTTGACGCGGTGGCCTTTACCGGCGGCATCGGCGAACACGCGGCCCCGGTGCGCGCGGCGATCCTGCAGGGGCTGGCCTGGACCGGCCTGACCCCGGACGCCGCCGCCAACATTGCCGGCCAGAGCCGCCTGCACGCGCCGGGCTCGGCCATCGCCGCCTGGATCGTCCCGGCCCGGGAAGAACGCCAGATCGCCCGCGACACCGCCCGGCTTCTGGCCGGTTGAGCGCGCCAAGGGCGTGTCGAGCCTTGGAATGGGGAGCTTCGCGCCGGCCCCGCCGGGCAGCGCCTGCCTGCCCCCCGGCAGGCGCTTTTGCGAGGGGGCGTTCGGGCGCACTGGTCGGGGTTCATCAACCGCCCCGCGCCCTGCACCGTTTCACTAGCGCGCCAGCCCAGGCAGGCGCTGCCCTCTGTTCTGCCTTTTGTTGCCCGCCAAATCCAACCAGGCGCCATGCCTCAGCTGCCGACCGCCGCCTCATACCACGCCCGGA
>CAZPDV010000243.1:0-3567 GCA_964585355.1 uncultured Aliiroseovarius sp. | reverse complement strand
ATCGGCAGCCTGGCCCAGACCATGGAGGACGGGCGCACACAGATGGTCGGGCTGTTGCTGCCCAGCGATTTCATCGGCCGGCCGGGGCGCGATACGGCCCCCTACAACGTGGTGGCGGTGACCGATGTGACCCTGTGCTGTTTTCGCAAGAAACCGTTTGAGGAGCTGATGGCGCGCACCCCGCATCTGGCGTCGCGCTTGCTGGAAATGACCCTGGACGAGCTTGATTCGGCGCGCGAGTGGATGCTGCTGCTGGGCCGCAAGACCGCGCATGAGAAGATCGCCAGCCTGATGGCCATTCTGGCCACCCGTGATGCGGCCCTGTCCAGGCAGAAGCCGGTGGACGGGGTGACCTTCGACCTGCCCCTGACCCGCGAGGCCATGGCCGATTACCTGGGCCTGACCCTGGAAACCGTCAGCCGGCAGATTTCGCTGCTCAAGAAAAGCGGGGTGATCGAGCTCAAGGGCAAGCGCCGGGTCGTGGTGCCGGATTTCGACCAGCTTCTTGCAGAAACCGGCGACGATGTGGATGGCGGCATGATCAGCTGAACAAGCCGAGCGCCGGGCCCCGCGCCCTATTCGACGATCTTCTGGGCCGTTTCATTGACCGAAAGCGTGAAGATGTCCGGCCGCGCGTAATGGCCAACCACGTCGAGGTCATATTTGCCGCGCGCGATGTCGCCCTTGTCCATTTCGGCGGTCAGGATCGCGTCCTCGTCGAAGACCGGCCCGGCCAGAACCTCGCCCATGGGGGAAATGATGCACGAGCCGCCGCGGATGATCTGCGTTTCCGGCGCATCGCCCTGGATCGGGTGGTAGTCCGCCGGCCCGTCGGCGCGGGTCATGTGCTGACAGGCCGAGAGCACGAAGCACCTGCCCTCAAGCGCGATCATCTGCATGCTGGGCAGCCAGACCGCGCGGTCATCCACGGTCGGCGCACAGTAGAACTCAACCCCCTTGGCATACATGGCCAGGCGCAGTTGCGGCATGTAGTTTTCCCAGCAGATCACTGCCCCCAGCGTGCCGATATCGGTCTTCGGGGCGGGCAGGGTCGCGCCATCGCCAAAGCCCCAGACCAGGCGCTCCAGCGCGGTTGGCATCAGCTTGCGGTGTTTCGCGGTCAGGCTTCCGTCCGGGGCAAAGAACAGCGCCGTGCAATAGAGCGTGCCGGTGGCGGTGCGCTCGATCACCCCGATGACCAGGTGCAGGCCGTGGCCCGCCACCATTTCGCCGATTCGCGCCGTGTCCGGGCCGGGCACCTCGATTGCGGCGTCGTGGTAGCGGCGAAAGTCATCGCGGCCCTCGGGGGCACGCATGCCCAGGCGGGCGCCGAAATCCAGCCCCTTGGGATAGCCGCCGACAAAGGCCTCGGGGAATACCACCAGGCGGGCCCCGGTGCGCGCGGCATCCGCCAGCAGATCGCCCAGCTTGTCAAGCGTGCGCGGCGTGTCGAACAATACCGGCGCCGCCTGCACCACGGCGCCTGTGATGATGGTCATGTCCCCCTCCACTCAGGTTCCGCGCTCAGCAAAGCACGGACCGCGCCGGCAAAAAAGCCTCTTCTTCATCTTTCCCGAAATACTCCCGCCGGAGGCACGATTTTTCGCAGAAAAATCGCCACGCCCAACTGGCGCAGGCCGCAGGCCGAGACAGGCGGGAGCGCTCCGGTCCGGCCTGTGCGCTCAGTGCATCATCAGGACCGGCACCTGGGCAATTTCCAGCATGTGCCGGGTGGCGCCGCCCATGATCGCCTCGCGAAACCGCGAATGGCCATAGGCGCCCATCACGATCATGCCCGCATCCTTGTCCATCACATGCCGGTTGAGCACATCCGAGACCCTGGGCAGGGTCCGCGCCAGCACCGAAACTTCCGTGCGCACGTCATGGCGGGCCAGCCACTGGCTCAGGGCGCCGCCGGGGTCCGAGCGGTCGGGCCCATGCGCCGGCGGGTCGATGATGGTGATGCAGGCCTCGCCCGCAGCCTTCAGAAACGGCATCGCCGCGCGGGTTGCGCGCAGTGCCTCCGAACTGTCGTTCCACGCCACCACCACCCTGTCGGTCCGCTCGGCAATGATCCCGTCCTCCGGCAGCACCAGCACCGGGACCTCGCCATTGAACAGCGCCGCTTCCAGAATCGCCTCGAATTCGTGGCCGCGATGCGGGCCATAGGGTTTGGGCAAGACCACCAGGTCGGAAAACCGGGTGCGGTGCGCCACCAGCCCGTTCAGGGTGACGATCTGGGTGGTCATGGCGGTGGCGGACCAGGCGTAATCGGCCCCTTGCAGATGGGCGCGCACCTCGGTCTCAAGCGCTTCGGCTTCGGCCCGGGCCTGGGCCAGGTTGTCCTGCAGCATCACCGCCGAGGCCCCGGCATAGTAGAAATCCGGCCGCGTCCGGTCGAGCCCGAGGCACAGCACCTCGAGATGCGCCCCGTGCACGCGCGCCAGCACCGCGGTATTGTCCAGCACATGTTGCAGCATGCGGGAGTCGGTCAGCACGGTCGTGATCGTTCGGTATTCCATGGCCCAGCCCTGTTCTCCATTTCCGTGCGACCTTTTTGCGCAGGCAAAGGAAAAACCGCCTTGATATGGGTCAATCGTTGAAAGTCGCATCGGAATGGGGCGATTATTTGACCTGGATCAATGTTTTCGTAACCTGATGCCGTCACACCGGGCGCAATCCGAGATGCGCTTGTTGGCCGCCGCCCTTTGGTATGGCCGGACGTTGACAGCGAAAGTTGCAGAGGAAGGGACAAGAAATGTGGGATTACGTCAAGTTGCTGATCCTCGCCGTGGTTGTGGTCGCGGCCGGGTATATAGCAAACAACGCCCGCGATCTGGCATACATGGTTTCGGCCATCGAGGTTGCCCTGGTTGCGCTGGTCGTGTTCATCTATACCGTGAAGGGTATGGGCGAGGCTGGAAAGGAGCCCGATACCGGCTATATGGATGACATCATCCGGGTCGGCGCCATCATGACGGTGTTCTGGGGCATTGTCGGCTTTACCGTCGGTGTCTGGATCGCGTTTGAGCTGGCCTTTCCCGAGCTCAACTTTTCGAAGGCGATGCAGGGGTACCTGAACTTCGGGCGCATCCGGCCTCTGCACACCTCGGCGGTGATCTTTGCCTTTGGCGGTACCGGGTTGCTGACCACCTCGTTCTATGTGGTGCAGCGTACCACCGGGGCGCGGCTGTTTGGCGGCAACCTGGCCAAGTTCGTGTTCTGGGGCTATCAGCTGTTCATCCTCCTGGCCGCGACCGGCTATATTCTGGGGGCGACCCAGTCGCGTGAATATGCCGAGCCGGAATGGTATACCGACCTGTGGCTGACCATCGTCTGGGTGGCCTATCTGATTGTCTTCATGGGCACGCTGATGAAGCGCAAGGAGCCGCATATCTATGTGGCCAACTGGTTTTACCTCTCGTTCATCATCACCATTGCCATGCTGCACATCGTCAACAACCTGGCCCTGCCGGTGTCGATCTTCGGCGCCAAGTCGGTGTCGCTGTTCTCGGGCGTGCAGGATGCGATGACGCAATGGTGGTACGGTCATAACGCCGTGGGCTT
>CAZPDV010000242.1:0-3582 GCA_964585355.1 uncultured Aliiroseovarius sp. | reverse complement strand
TCGACGAGCTGGCCAAGGGCACCAACAACCCCGAGATCAACCGCATGCTCGGCACCGAGGGTGACCTGGGCGGCATGCTCGGCCTCGACAAGGAGTGGCTGGTCCGCGCCATCAAGGTTGGCGGCAACTACGGCGAGATCTTCGAAGCCAATATCGGCGAGAACACTCCGCTGGGTCTGTCGCGCGGCCTGAACGCGCAGTGGACCGAAGGCGGCCTGCTGTACTCGCCGCCGTTCCGGTAAACACGACATGTCAAGGGCGCGGGGAAACCTGCGCCCTTTTCGCATCAAAATTTCAAGAATTCCGGGCCTCGGGCCAAGTGAGTCTGCCAGAGAGCACCGGAAATGACAGGGAATGTCTTCATGACAACAATGACCGACCCACCGCGGGAGTCGTTCAGGCTATCCATGCTCCTGTATGATAGCCGCTATCGCTCTATTACCATTCAGATCATCGTGCTCATGGCGTTCATGCTGGGCGCGGCCTGGCTGATCAACAATGCCATCGAAAATCTGGCGGCTGCTGGCAAGACCTTCTCGTTCGGGTTTCTGAACGAGCCCTCGGGTTATGACATCAACCAGAGGCTGATCGACTATTCGTCGCGCTCGACTCATGCCCGGGCTGCGGTGGTCGGTATCATGAACACGCTGCTGGTGGCGGTTCTGGGCTGTATTACCGCGACCGTGATCGGGGTGCTGATCGGGGTGTTGCGCCTGTCGCGCAACTGGATGGTTTCGCGGCTGGCGGCGGTCTATGTCGAGGGCCTGCGCAACGTGCCGGTGCTGCTGTGGATCGTTCTGACCATGGCGGTGGTGTCGCACTTTTTGCCCAAGCCCGCCGATTTCCGCGGTGACACGCCGGCGGCGCATATGCTGCTGGGCTCGGTGGCGGTGACCAATCGCGGTGTTTATATTCCCGAGCCGCTGTTCTCCAGAGGATTGGGCGACATCCCGGTAGGGATTTCCCAACGCCCCAACCAATGCGAGTCCTACCTCAATGGTGGCGAGCTGGCCGACAGCTGTGGCCTGTTCCAGATCAGTCTTGATCTGTGGGTTGTCATTGCGGTGCTGCTGGCGGGTATCTTTGTTGCCAAGCTCAACACCATGCGGGCCAACCGAATTCAGGCGGCGACCGGCGACCGGCCCAACACGCTCTGGGCCAACCTTGCCTTCATCATCCTGCCCACCGTGGCGATCCTGTGGTATCTGGGTTTCTACCTCGGGGTTCCTGAACTCAAGGGCTTCAACTTCAAGGGCGGTATCCATGTGCGGTCGTCGCTGTTTGCGCTCTGGCTGGCGCTGTCGCTCTATACCGGGGCCTTCATCGCCGAGGTGGTGCGCGCCGGTATCCTGGCCATTCCCAAGGGGCAGAACGAGGCAGCCGCGGCGCTGGGCCTGCGCCAGGGCAAGATCATGCGGCTGGTGATTCTGCCGCAGGCCTGGCGGATCATCTTTCCGCCGCTGATCTCGCAGTATCTGAACCTGACCAAGAACTCCTCGCTGGCAATCGCAGTGGGATACATGGACGTGACCGGCACGCTGGGCGGCATCACGCTCAACCAGACCGGGCGCGAGATGGAGTCGATCCTGCTCCTGATGGCGGTCTATCTGGTGATTTCGCTGACCGTTTCGGCGGTGATGAATGCCTATAACAAACGCAACATGCTGAAGGAGCGCTGATATGGCTGGCAATAATAGCTCTTACGTGCGCACGGAAATGTTGCCGCAGAAGGCACCGCCGTCGCTCAATACCGGCCCGATCGGCTGGATCAAGGAAAACCTGTTTCCGACACCGCTCAGCTCGATCCTCACGCTGGTCTCGCTTTTCGTCATCTACAAGCTGCTGGCGGCGCTGTTGCCCTGGGTTTTCGGCGGGGTCTGGAACGCAAATTCGCTCAACGAGTGCCGCCAGATCCTGGATGGTACCAGCGCGGCATGCTGGGCAGTGATCCATGAACGCTTCTGGCAGCTGATGTACGGCTTCTATCCCGATGACCTGTACTGGCGGCCGAATCTGGCCTTCGTCATGCTGTTGGCGGCGCTGGTGCCGGTGCTGTTCGACAAGGCGCCGCGCTGGATGCTGGTCATCACCGTTGCCACCCCCTTCATCGGGCCGTGGCTGCTGTGGGGCGGGACGCTCTGGGTGCCGCTGATGGCCGCTGCCGGGTTCGTGATCGGCTATTTCGCCTACAAGTTCGCGGCCTCGGCTTTCAGCGATCTGGCCGGCATGATCATCGGGCCTCTTGTCGCGATCATCTGGTGGCTGTTCCTGGCAGGGCCGATTGCCGGCGCGCTGGCAAGTGTGATCCCCCTGTCAATCCGTCCGGTCGAAAGCCGGCAGTTCGGGGGCTTCATGCTGTCGATCACCCTGGGCATCACCGGCATCGCCGCGTCGTTCCCGCTGGGGATCGTGCTGGCGTTGGGGCGGCAATCGCACTTGATAATCGTCAAGTCGCTGTCGGTGGGCTTTATCGAGTTCATCCGCGGCGTGCCGCTGATCACGCTGCTGTTCGTGGCACAGGTGATGCTGGCCTATTTCCTGCCCAAGGGGACGGATTTCGACATCATCCTGCGGGTCATGATCATGATCACGCTGTTTTCCGCGGCCTACATGGCCGAGGTCATCCGCGGCGGCCTTGCTGCCCTGCCCAAGGGGCAATACGAGGCGGCGGATGCGCTGGGCCTGACCTATTGGCAGGCGCAGCGGCTGATCATCATGCCGCAGGCGCTGAAAATCGCCATTCCCGGCATCGTCAGCACCTTCATCGGCCTGTTCAAGGACACCACCCTGGTGTCGATCATCGGTCTGGCCGACCCCATCGGTTGGGTGAAATTCATCCAGGCGGACGCAAACTGGAACGGTATCGTGTGGGAGCTTTACGGCTTTGTTGCCTTTGTCTTCTTCATCTTCTGCTTCTCGATGGGCCGTTACTCCATGTATCTGGAGCGCAAGCTTCAGACCGGGCACAAATAAGGTAAGGACAAACCATGTCTGAGATTGAACTCGAACACGCCAACCGCAGCAAGTTGCAGGTCTCCGATGAAATCGCCATCGAAGTCATCAACATGAACAAGTGGTACGGCTCGTTTCACGTGCTGCGCGATATCAACCTGACCGTCAACCGGGGCGAGCGGATCGTGATCTGCGGGCCTTCCGGCTCGGGCAAATCCACCCTGATCCGCTGCATGAACCGGCTGGAAGAGCACCAGGAGGGCAAGATTATCGTCGATGGGACCGAGCTGAGCTCGGACCTCAAGAACATCGACAAGGTGCGCTCCGAGGTGGGGATGGTGTTTCAGCACTTCAACCTGTTCCCGCACCTGACCATTCTGGAGAATTGCACGCTGGCACCGATCTGGGTGCGCAAGATCCCGCGCAAGGAAGCGGAAGAAACCGCGATGCACTACCTGGAAAAGGTCAAGATCCCGGATCAGGCCAACAAGTATCCCGGTCAGCTTTCCGGTGGTCAGCAACAGCGCGTGGCCATCGCTCGCTCGCTGTGCATGAAGCCGCGGATCATGCTGTTTGACGAACCCACTTCGGCGCTTGACCCCGAAATGATCAAGGAGGTGCTCGACACCA
>CAZPDV010000241.1:0-3600 GCA_964585355.1 uncultured Aliiroseovarius sp. | reverse complement strand
TCGCGTATCCACATGGCCCGCTTATACGCGCGCCCCCGGTGCTTATCAATGGCGCAGAACCGCATCCCCCGCCGCGGTTCGGGATGTGGCAAAACGCCCGGCTTGACGCCGGAGGCAAAGCGGCTATCTGCACCCCAAGCGAAAGGAAAAACCATGCCCATGCCCCCGCGCTTCGAGATCACCGCCCAGGACATCGACCGGATGATGGCAGCCTTTTACGCCCGCATCCGCGCCCATGCCGAGCTGGGCCCGATCTTTGGCAAATACGTTTCCGACTGGGACGCCCACGAGGCCAGGATCGCCAGTTTCTGGCGCAATGCCATCCTGTTCGAGCGCGGCTATGACGGGCGCCCGCAGCAGGTGCACATGCAGCGCCCCGAGGTGATGGGGCGGCATTTTCCGATCTGGCTCGACCTGTTCGAGGAGACCGCCCACGAGGTACTGACCCAGCAGCAGGCCCATGCCTGGACCGCGCTGGCCCGGCGCATTGGCGACGGCATGCGGATCGGTATCGAGCAGGTCCGCGCCGCCCCCGGTGCGGTCCCGATCCTGCGTTAGGCGCAGGCGGCGGGCGGGCCTCCGGCGGGAGTATTTGGGGGAAAGATGAAAGGGTGGATTACCTGCCGAACAGGCCCTTGAGCGCGCGGCCGACCAGCGTGCTGACGGAAGGGCGGGCCACGGCCTCGAAGGCAAGCGGCCGACAGACATCCATGGCGGCGACACCCACCCGTGCGGTCAGGGCGCCGTTGACCACGCCTTCGCCGAAGCGGCGGCTGATTTTCGACAGGACCGAGCCGCCGGCGACCGAATGGATCAGGTCATCGCCCACCGCCACTGCGCCGGTGGCAACCAGATGCGCCATCACCGCCCGGGTCAGCCGCCACGAGCCCAGCAGCCCGGCGCGCCCGCCATAGATTTCGGCCACCCGCCGGATCATGCGCAAGTTGGCGCTGAGCGCGGTGGCCAGATCGGCCAGCGCCAGCGGCACGATCGCGGTGACGGTGGCCACCTGCCGGGCGGCGGCCTCGACCTCGGCGCGGGCCAGGGCATCGAGCGGCGCCAGCAGTTCGACTTCGGCCAGGGCCAGAAGGTCGCCGGCCTCGAACACCTCATCGGTGCGCCCGCGCAGGCGGTCGCGGCCCCATTTCAGTTCGGCCCGGTGACGATAGAGCGCGTCAAGCCGGGCCACCACATCGCGCGCCTGGTCCAGGGTGCCGCCGGCGCGCACGGCCTCGGCCTCCTGGCGCAGGTGATCGACCCGTTTGAGCCGCACGAAGCCCAGCCATTCGCGCAGGGCCATGGCCAGCAGCACCACCACGAACCCGATGGTCAGGGCCAGCGCCACGCCACCCAGGATCGGGTTGCGTTCGATCAGGCGGGTGACGAAATCCCACGCCGCAAGCGAGACCACGAACCCGGTCAGCGCCACTGCCAGCGACCAGAACCAGCGGCCCAGCCGCGACCGGCGGCGGCTGGCCAGGACCGCGGCGCGCTGCATGGCGGTGCCGGCGGGGGCGGGCATGTCCGGCTCGGGCACTGGCGGCGCCGTGGCCGGGCTTTCCGCCGGGGGCGTTTCCAGTTCGATCAGCACCGGGCCGGGGTCGGGTTTGCGCGCGTTCATTGGCGGCTCCATTCATAGCGGATATCGGGCAGGCCCTCGTCATTGCCGGCGCCATCGCTGCGGCCGACCTCGCGGAACCCTTCGCGCAGGTAAAAGGCCTGGGCGCGGACATTGGCCTGTAACGTCCACAGGCCCAGCGCCGGCCGGGCCGCCTTGGCATCGTTCAGGAGCCTGCGCCCCAGCCCGCCGCCGCGCGCCCCCTCGGCCACATAAAGCGCGTGCACCTCGCCCCCGTCGCGGGCGATAAACCCCACCACATCGCCATCGCGCCGCGCCACCCGCACCCAGCCGCGCCCGATCAGGTCGCGCAGGAAGGCGCGCTCCTGCGCCCGGCTGTGGATGCGCGGCATCCAGGCGGTCCGTTCGATCCAGTCCGACAGGATCGCGGCACAGGGCGCGGCATCGGCGGGCCGGGCCGGTACAATTTCCACCGGCCCGCTCACAGCCTGTCTCCGAACAGGAACTCGGCCGCCTTGTCCAGCCGGATATGCGGTGGCCCCTCGCCGGGGGCAAGCTCCAGCGGCGCCGGCGCGAAGCGCATGACCTGATAATCCGCGTCCAGCCAGTCTTGCGCCCCCTCGCGCGCCGGCTGCAACAGGCGGGCCGGATCGCGCGGCAATGCGCCGGGGTAAAAGGCGGCGTTGCGCCCGTCCAGCAGGGTGCCGCGCACGCAGTCGAGCTTGCGGCCATCGACCTCGACGGTTTCCTCGACCGTGGCGCGCAGGGCGGCGATGACCATGGCGCGGGTCTCGGCCCCGGAAAAATCGGCGCGGGCGCGGGCCTCGGCCACCAGCGCCTCGGTGATCGCCATCAGGCGCGGATGCTGGGAATGGTGCAGGTGGTCGGCCTTGGTGGCGGCAAACAGGATCCGCTCGACCCGGCGCCCCACGATCAGCCGGCTCAGCCAGGCATTGCGGCCGGGGCGAAAGGCGCCCATGGTCTCGGCCATGGCGCGGCGCAGGTCCTCAAGCGCCGCCGGCCCGGCATGGATCGCGCCAAGCACATCCATCAGCACCACCTGCCGGTCGATCCCGGCGAAATAGGCGCGAAAGAACGGCTTGACCACCTGGGCCTTGTAGGCCTCGAAGCGCTTCTCGAACACCCGCCACAGGGCGCCGCGCCGCAGGCTTTCGGGCCGGGGCAAGGGCGCGAAGGTCAGCGCCGGCGAACCGGCCAGGTCGCCAGGCAGCAGGAACCGGCCGGGGGTGCAATCCGCCATGCCCGCCGCCCGCGCCGCCTTGAGATAGGCGGTATAGCTCTCGGCCAGCGCCTTGGCCGCCACTTCGTCAAGCCGCGCCCCGGCATCGGCGGCCGCAACCCGCGCCATGAAGTCCTGCGCGTCGGCCCGCGCCGCGATCCGCCCCAGCACCTCGCGCGACCATTCCTCATAGGAAAGATCCAGAAGCGACAGATCCAGCAGCCATTCGCCCGGATAATCGACGATATCCAGATGCACCAGGCGCGCCCCGCGCATACCTGACAGGAGCCCGGCGGGGCGCACCCGAAACGACAGGCGCAGTTCGCTGACCGAAGCGGTCGAGGCCGGCCAGTGCGGCCTTGGGCCGGTCAGGGCGGCCAGGTGCGCCTCGTAATCAAAGCGCGGCACGGTCATGTCCGGCTGCGGCTGCAAAAATACCGCCTCGATCCGCCCCTGGGCCATGGCGCCCAGCCCCGACATGCGCGAACGGTTAAGCAGATTGGCCACCAGCGAGGTGATGAAAACCGTCTTGCCGGCGCGGCTCAGCCCGGTGACGCCAAGGCGCACCACCGGCTCGAACAGGGCCGCATGGGCCGAGGCTCCGGCCGCCTCGATCCGGCGGGTCACGCTATCGGCAATATCTCCAAGCCCCAAGGCTTTCTCCCGTCCCGCTCTGATCCCGTTTGCCCGAACATAAGCATGACAACCGCCAACGACCAGAGGCGAAACCGCAACCCGCCCCCCCCCGCCGACCGCCCCCACCTGCGGGACCGCTTCCTGG
>CAZPDV010000240.1:0-3623 GCA_964585355.1 uncultured Aliiroseovarius sp. | reverse complement strand
CGGGGCCGGGGCTATGTGACTCGCGAACCTGACTTTTCGCTGAAACTGTCCGGGATGGGGCGGTACAAGATCCAGTTTCGGGTGGTGAGCGAATGCGATTCGATCCTGCTGATCAATACCGGCGCGGCCAATTGGTATTATGACGATGACGACAACGGCAACCTGGATGCCCGCATCACCCTGACCCGGCCGTCAAATGGCTGGATGGACGTCTGGGTCGGTACCCATGATGGCAGCATTTGCGATGCCACTCTGACCATCGAGACCTTTCGCCGTTGAGCATGGTGCAGGGCGGCCGGCTATCTCAGGCCGGTCTCCTCCAGCAGGCCAAGGCGCTTGGCCTCGTAATAATAGCCGCGGGCATACCACATCACCGCCGCGTCCATGTCGCCGCCTGATACCAGCCAGGCGCCGCGCAGGTATTTGCCGGCATATTTCAGGTTGGTTTCGGCATCGAGCAGCTCCTCGGGCCGGCCCTGAAACCCCATGGAGCGGGCGGTTTGCGGCAGGATCTGCATCAGCCCGTAATAGGGGCCGTTGCGGGCGCGCGGGTTGTGGGTGCTTTCGCGGATGATGACCTTTTGCAGCAGCTCCACCGGCATGTGGTACAGATCGGCGTATTTCACGATCAGCGCGCGCAATTCGGGTGTTTCGTTCGGATAAAGCGGGTGGGTATAGCTGCCGGGGCGCGCGGGGGCGGGGGTGGCGCTGCCGGGCGAGGGGCGTTCCGGGGCGGTGGTGCAGGCGCCCAGGCCAAGCACGACGGTGCAGGCAAGGGCGATAGGACGGGCGAGATGCAACATGCGGGCCTCCTGATCGGGATGGGCTCAGGATAGGGGCCGAGGAGGTGGCGGCAAGGGCGGTGCAGGCCGGGGGCGAGCATCGGCGGGGCTTTGCCGGCATATGAAAAGCCGCGCGGAAAACCGCGCGGCCTGTGGTTCTCAAGGGTGCCGATTGGCGGGGATCAGCCCTCCTGCACCTCGGTAACTTCTTCCGCTTCCGTATCAATGACGGCCTGGGCCAGATCCTCGTCTTCGGAAGCGGCCGAGCCGATGTCGTCAAACAGCTCGGCAATCTCGAACTCGGCCTCGGCCTCGGCTTCGGCGGCCAGTTCCTGAATGGACTTGCCAGAGGCCTGAAGCTCGGCCTCTTCGGGCGAGCGCGCGACGTTGAGCGCGATGGTCACTTCCACCTCGGGGTGGAGCACCACGGTCACCTCGTGCAGGCCCAGCTCCTTGATCGGCTTGGCAATCGAGACCTGCTTGCGGTCCACCGAAAAGCCCGCCTCGGTGGCGGCCTGGGCAGCATCGCGCGGCGTCACCGCGCCATAGAGCGAGCCGGTATCCGAGGCCAGGCGAATCACCACGAATTGCTGACCGTTCAGCTTTTCGCCAAGCGCCTCGGCCTCCTTGCGGGTTTCAAGGTTGCGCGCCTCGAGCTGGGCTTTCTGCGCTTCGAACCTGGCGACATTGGCCTCGGAGGCGATCAGCGCCTTGCCCTTGGGCAGCAGGAAGTTGCGGGCAAAGCCCGGCTTCACGTCCACCACGTCGCCCATCTGGCCAAGCTTGGCCACGCGTTCCAGAAGAATGACTTTCATGATCTGCTCCTTACTTCACAACGTAGGGAAGGAGCGCGAGGAAGCGGGCGCGTTTGATGGCGCGGGCAAGCTCACGTTGCTTCTTGGCGGAAACCGCGGTGATGCGCGAGGGCACGATCTTGCCGCGCTCCGAGATATAGCGCTGCAGCAGGCGGGTATCCTTGTAGTCGATCCTGGGCGCGTTGTCGCCAGAGAAGGGGCAGACCTTGCGGCGGCGGAAAAATGGTTTGCTAGCCATGATTTAGCTCCTTCTCTTTAGCGGCGGGGGCGGCGGTCGCCGCGCTCTTCGCGTTTCTGCATCATCACCGAGGGGCCCTCTTCGTGCTTGTCCACCTTGATGGTAAGAACCCGCATCACGTCGTCATGGAGCCGCATCAGGCGCTCCATTTCCTGAACCGCCGGGGCCGGGGCATCGGTGCGCATGAAGGCATAATGCCCCTTGCGGTTCTTGTTGATCTTGTAGGCCATGGTCTTGAGCCCCCAATACTCGCTGTCCACGAGTTTGCCGCCATTGTCGGCAAGGATGGAGCCAAAATGTTCGATAAGGCCTTCGGCTTGCGTGTTGGACAAGTCCTGACGCGCAATCATGACATGCTCGTAAAGCGGCATGCGATCTCCTGTCTGTTCGGCGCGCTTCAAAGGCCGGGCTTCGTTGCCTTCCACCACCCGGCCACGAGGGGCGACGCATTGCAATTGATGCGGAAGGAAGTGGCCTTATACACCGGCGGCGCCCGGATGCAAGGGGGCGTTCCGGCGAATGCAGGGCGGCGCCATGAACAAGCGCGCCTTGCGCCACATTCCTGCCATGTTTCGCGGTCAGCATTAACCAGGTTTTAACCGAAATCGCGGATAGTGGTGGGAGGCAGCCATGAAAGACACGCAGACCCGGCCCGATATGCAAACCCGGCCCGATATGGCGGAAACGTGGCGGGATGGCCCCGGCAATGGCGCGCGATTCGAGGTGAATCCGACCCTGTCGGGCTATGTACTGGTCAGCGATCTGGCCGAGCTGGCGCCGTCGCCGGCCATGCGGGCGCGCCGGATCGGCAGCGCGCTGATGCTGCTGGCGGCGCTGGGCCTGTGGCTGGCCCCCGGCGCCATTGTCAGCGTGTCGGTGCTGGCGCTGAAACTGGGCCTGACCGCGTTTTTTGCGGTGCTGGCGCTGATCTTGCGGGGCCGGGCGCGACAGAATTTGCGCCGCGAGGTGCAGATCGACCTGTCGCGCGGCGAAGTGCGGGCGGGCTGGCAGAACCGGAACGGGTTTTTCCAGATGGAAAGCCTGCATGGTTTTGACGAGGTCGATGTGGTCACGCTGTGGCAGGACGAGGCGGATGCGGGCCGGGCCTGGCTGATCCTGCGCCTTGGCAGCAATGACCAGGCGCTGGTGGTGGCGCAGGGGCCGGGGGCGCTTCTGGCCCCGTGGCAGGAGCGGCTGGCGCGCGACCTGGCGGCGCCGGCAAGCGGGCTTGACCCGGTGCGGGTGGCGCCGCCGCGCAGTGCTGCCCCCCTGTTGCTGGGGCCGCGGCTGGAAGGGGCGCCGGCGGCCGCCTGAAGGGGACTGCCGGAAGCGCCCGTCTGATCGCGGCGCCAACCATATTGCGCGCGCCGGCCGGGGCGGCTATCTGATCGGTCAGGTTTGACAGGCAGGAGGCAGCATGAGCCGCGCATTGGTATTTCCCGGGCAGGGCGCCCAGAGCATCGGCATGGGCCGGGCTCTGGCCGAGGCATATCCGGCCGCACAGGCGGTGTTCGACGAGGTGGACGAGGCGCTGGGCGAAAAGCTCTCGGCGCTGATCTGGGAGGGCGAGGCGGAGGCGCTGACGCTGACCGAAAACGCGCAACCGGCGCTGATGGCAACCTCGCTGGCGGCGATGCGGGCGCTGGAGGCCGAAGGCGTTTCGGTCGGGGATGCGGCCTTTGTCGCGGGGCATTCGCTGGGCGAGTATTCGGCGCTGGCGGCGGCCGGGGCGATCGGCCTGGCCGATACGGCGCGGCTTTTGCGCATCCGCGGGCGGGCGATGCAGGC
>CAZPDV010000239.1:0-3665 GCA_964585355.1 uncultured Aliiroseovarius sp. | reverse complement strand
CTCGGTCGCCTCCTATTGCTATCAATGCGTTGCCGGGCCGGACCTGATGCGGGTCGATATCGAGGATGGCGTGCCGGTGGGCATCCGCCCCAGCGAGGCGGCCGAGGCGATCCACCCGGCCCATGGCAAGGTCTGTGTCAAGGCGTTCGGCCTGATCCAGAAGACCAACAACCCCGACCGGATCAAGACCCCGATGTTGCGCACCAATCCGAAAAAGGGGCGGGGCGAGGATCCGGGCTGGAAGCCGGTGAGCTGGGACGAGGCGCTGGGCCTGATCTGCGGCAAGCTCAAGGCTGTGCGCGAAAAGGGCCTGCTGGACGAAAGCGGCTTTCCCCGCGTTGCCGCCAGCTTTGGCGGCGGCGGCACGCCCACGGTCTATATGGGCACGTTTCCGGCGTTTCTGTCCGCCTGGGGGCCGGTGGACATGAGCTTCGGCTCGGGCCAGGGGGTAAAATGTTACCACTCCGAGCATCTTTATGGTGAGTTCTGGCATCGCGCCTTCACCGTTTGCCCGGACACGCCGCAGGTGGAATACATCATCAGCTTCGGCGCCAATGTCGAGGCCTCCGGGGGGGTGTGCGGGGTGCGGCGGCACGCCGATGCGCGCGATCGCGGCGCCCGGCGCGTGCAGGTCGAGCCGCACCTGTCGGTGACCGGGGCCTGCAGCGCCGAATGGGTGCCGATCCGGCCCAAGACCGACCCGGCCTTCCTGTTTGCGATGCTGCATGTGTTGCTCCATGAGGTCGGGCGCGAACGGCTGGACCTGGATTTTCTCAAGGAACGCTCTTCCTCGCCCTATCTGGTGGCGCCGAACGGCTATTACCTGCGCGACCCGGAAAGTCGCAAGCCCTTGATCTGGGACAGGAAAACCGAAAAACCGGTGCCTTTTGACAGCGAAGGCGCCGACCCGGCGCTGGAGGGCAGTTTCTGCGTTTCGGGGCTTGAGCTCGGCCCGGATGACCAGGAATGGCGCCATGAAAAGGTCGAGATCGGCACGGCTTTTGCCCGGCTGGTGGCGCATGTGGCGCCCTATACGCCGGAATGGGCGGCCGGGATCTGCGATGTGCCGGCGGAGACGATCCGCAAGGTGGCGCTGGATTTTCTCGACCATGCGCGGGTTGGCGAAACCACCGTGGTGGACGGGGTGGAAATGCCGTTCAGGCCGGTAGCGATCAGCCTGGGCAAGACGGTTTCGAATGGCTGGGGCGGTTATGAATGCGCCTGGGCGCGCACGCTTCTGGCGGTGCTGATCGGCGGGCTGGAAGTACCTGGCGGTACGCTGGGCACCACGGTGCGGCTGAACCGGCCGGCCGATAACCGCTGGTCCAGCGTGGTGCCGGGGCCGGACGGTTTCATGAACTATCCGATGAACCCGACCCGCAAGGGCGAGTGGGTCGAGGCCGGCCCGTCGCGCCATGCGCACCAGACGCTGGTGCCGCTGGCGGCCAATTCGCCGTGGTCGCAAGCGCTGGGTCCGACCCATCTGGCCTGGATGTGGCAGGGCGAGGGGGCCGCGCATCTGCCCAAGCCGACGCCGCCGGACGTGTGGTTTGTCTATCGCACCAACCCGGCGATCAGTTTCTGGGATACCGGCAAGGTCGAGGACGCCATCGCCAATTTTCCGTTCACCGTGGCGTTTGCCTATACGCTGGACGAGACCAACCACATGGCCGATGTGCTGTTGCCGGAATGTACCGACCTTGAGGGGTTGCAGCTGATCCGTATCGGGGGCTCGAAATATATCGAGCAATTCTGGGAGCATCAGGGGTTTGCCCTGCGCGACCCGGCGGCCAAACCCATGGGCGAGGCGCGCGATTTTACCTGGATTTCCACGCAGTTGGCCAAGGGAACCGGGCTGCTTGAGGCCTATAACGCCGCCATCAATCGCGGCGCGCATGGGGTGCGGCTCTTTGGCGATGGCTGGGATCATTCGCTGGAGGTGAGCGCGGAACACGGGGTCGAGGAGATCTGGGATGCCACCTGTCGCGCCGCCAGCGCCGAGCTTACCGACGGCCGCGCGCATGACGGGCTTGACTGGTTCCGCGAGCATGGTTTTCGCACCAGACCCTTCGACCGCGCGCGCTGGTATCTCTATCCGGCCATGGTCGAACAGGGCTTGCGGTTCGAGCTTCCCTATCAGGAGCGGCTCAAGCGGATCGGGGCCGAACTGGGGGCGCGGCTGCATGAAAAGGGCATCACCTGGTGGGATCAGCAGCTGCGCGAATACGAGCCGCTGCCGCATTATCAGGACCTGCCCGGCCTGTGGAGCCATGCGCTTGAGGAAGCCTATGATGTCAGGATCGGCGATTATCCGTTCTGGCTGCTGACTGCGCGCAGCATGCAGTATAGCTGGGGCGGCAATGTCAATATTCAGATGATCCACGAGGTTGCCGCCAATGTGGCAGGCCATGGCGGGGTGGTGATGAACCCCGAGGCGGCGCGCAGGCTGGGGGTCGAGGAGGGCGAGGTGGTGCGCATCCTTTCGCCCAGCGCCGAGACCAGCGGGCCGGTGATCCTGCGCAACGGTATCCGCCCGGATACGCTGTTGATGATCGGCCAGTTCGACCACTGGAAAACCCCCTATGCCAGGGACCACAACGCGCCCAGCATGAACGCGCTGACGCCGATGCTGGTGGCGCTGACCGATGCCACCGGTTCGGGCGCGGATCTGGTGCGGGTGCGGGTCGAAAAGGGGGCGCGGCCATGACCCGCTGGGCAATCACCGTTGATCTGAACCGCTGTGTTGGCTGTCAGACCTGCACCTCGAGCTGCAAACATGCCAATGCCACCACCCCCGGCGTGCAGTGGCGCAAGGTGCTGGATTTCGAGGTCGGCGCGTTTCCTGATGTGAGCCGCGCCTTCGTGCCGGTGGGCTGCATGCATTGCGAAGAACCCTCGTGCCTTGAGGTCTGCCCCTCGACCGCCACGCGCAAGCGCGACGATGGTATCGTGACCATCGACTATGACATCTGCATCGGCTGTGGCTATTGCATCGTCGCCTGTCCCTATCAGGCGCGCTATCGGGTGGATGCGCCGGAGCCTGCCTATGGCAAGGGTCGGCAGATGCGGCACGAGGCGGTGACGGCGGACCCGCGCATGCTGGGTGTGGCCCAGAAATGCACCCTTTGCGTCGATCGTATCGACAGCGGGCTGGCCGCCGGGCTGACGCCGGGGGTGGACGAGGCCGCGACGCCGGCCTGCGTGGCGTCGTGCATCTCGGGGGCGTTGCAGATGGGCGACCTGGACGATCCCGCCAGCAATGTCTCGCAGCTTCTGGCCGGGCATCAACATTCCCGCATGCATGAAAGCTTGGGTAACGGGCCGGGCTTTTACTACCTGCACGATCAGGCCAGCGACCAGGCCGCCCCGGTCGGCCCGCCGCCCATGGCCGAAAACCCGGTCGGGCTGGCGGCGGTGTCGCCCAGGCTGCAGCAGCATTGGGACTGGCGCGCGGCGATGAACTTCATCCTTGGCGGCAGCGGCGCGGGCCTTTTCGTTGCCAACCTGCTGGCCGGACCAGCCTCGTGGTGGATCGCCTTTCTGGCGCTGGCCATGGTGGGGGCGGGGCTTGTCCATGTCTGGGCCGAGATCGGCAAGCCCATGCGCTTTCTCAACGTGTTCCGCCATCCGCAGATGAGCTGGATGACCCGCGAGGCGATGATCGC
>CAZPDV010000238.1:1197-3666 GCA_964585355.1 uncultured Aliiroseovarius sp. | reverse complement strand
CGGCGTGAATGCGCGCGAGCTGATGGGCTGCGCGGTGGCGGCGGCGGTTTCGGCAAGCTTCAACGCGCCGATTGCCGGGGCGATCTTTGCGCTGGAGGTGGTGCTGCGCCACTATGCGGTGCGCGCCTTTGCCCCGATCGCCATCGCCGCGGTGGCGGGCACGGTGATCAACCGGCTGCAATTCGGCAATGTCACCGAGTTTCACCTGGTGGACGAGGGGGCGGTGACCTTTTACGTGGAGCTGCCGGCCTTTCTGTTGCTGGGCGTGGTCAGCGGCCTGGTGGCGGCGATCTTCATGCGGGCGATCTTTTTCAGCGACGACCTGGCCGGCTGGTTCTATCGCACCACCCGCCTGCCGCCGGTCCTGCGCCCGGCGCTGGCGGGGCTGCTGCTGGGCGCCATTGCCATCCGGTTTCCGCATATCATCGGCGTGGGCTATGAGACCACCTCGCTGGCGCTGACCGGCCAGCTGGTGCTGGGCCAGGCAATCATCTTTGCCGTGGTCAAGGCGGTGGCGGTGGCGATCACCATGTCCGGGCGCATGGGTGGCGGCATCTTTTCGCCCAGCCTGATGATGGGGGCGCTGACCGGGCTGGCCTATGGCATCATCGCCACCTCGGTGCTGCCGGACCTGTCCGGGTCCGAGACGCTCTATGCGCTGGCCGGGATGGGGGCGGTGGCGGCGGCGGTGCTGGGGGCGCCGATCTCGACCACGCTGATCATGTTCGAGCTGACCGGAGACTGGCAGACCGGGATCGCGGTGCTGGCGGCGGTGTCGCTTTCCTCGGCGCTGGGCAGCCGGCTGGTGGACCGCTCGTTCTTCCTGAGCCTGTTGGAGCGCAAGGGGCTGCACGTGGCGGCCGGGCCGCAGGCCTATCTGCCGGGCATGTTCGGGGTCGGGGAGCTGCTGCGCCCGACCAACAGCCCGCATTGCGCCGACGAGGCCACCTGCTGGGAGATGATCGAGGCCGGCAATTACGTGGACGGCACCGCCACGCTGGAGATGCTGATGCCGGCTTTCGAGGCCTCGGGCGCCGATTTCCTGCCGGTGGTGAACCTGCGCGGCGAAAACGATGCGCCGGAGCTGCTGGGCGCGGTGTTCCAGGTGGACGCGCTCAGGGCCTATAACCGGGCGCTGGCGGCGCGGGTGCGGGAAGAACATGCCTGACCCTGGCCCCGGGGATGTGGACGCTTCCGCGTGTCAGGTATTGCGCCCGCTGCGTCGTACCGCCGCCACCCAGATCAGTGCCAGCACCAGCGAGGCGACCGCGTTGAGGTTGGCCATGGTGATGTCGAGCATCTGCCAGTGGATCATGTCCGACAGGCGCCACGGGATCTGGTCGCACAGCACCAGGTGCGGCGCGCTGGCATTGGGGTCGAGCAGGGTGTCGATCGACATGCCGCCGATGCCGTTCCCGGCCGAGGTACAAGATGCCGGCCCGTCCCACCATTTGCGTTCGACCCCGGAATGATAGAAGCCGATCGCCGCGCTGCTGGCCACCGCCAGCGCCCCCATCAGCGGCCAGAAGCGGCCGCGCGTGCCCAGCGCGGGCACGGCAAGGGCGACGGCGGCAAAGTGGCCATAGCGCTGCCACCAGCACATCTTGCAGGGCGGATAGCCCAGCGCCTGAAACAGATAGGCCCCGGCCAGGAGCAGCGCCGAGCCGCCGGCGGCGATCAGGATCAGTCGGTTGCGGGCGTCGTTTTGCGTGTTCATCGGGTTCTCTTTATTTTGGCTGACAGGATACGGTTTGTGCTGTGCGGCCCGGTTTGCCCGCCCGGCGCTGCCCTGTTTGCCCGGTTATGAGTGCTGCAGACCCTGTTCATAGATATTTCACCGCGTAAAAGCCGCCCGCCAGAAGGAGCACGAACAGAGTGAACAGGATGCCGAGCCGTTTTTCAATGAAATCCCGGATCGGCGCGCCGAATTGCCACAAGAGCCCCGCCACCACGAAAAATCTCAGCCCCCGCGCCACGATCGCCGACAGGATGAAAACCGGCAGGCTGAGCCCGGTCCAGCCGGACATGATGGTGATGACCTTGAAGGGGAACGGCGTCACCCCGGCGATCAGCACCGCCCAGGCGCCCCAGGCCTGAAACCGGGCGTTGAAGGCGTCCGCCGCCGCGCTCTTGCCATAAAATTCGAGGATCGGCCGGCCCACCGCCTCGAACAGGCCCCAGCCGATGTAATAGCCAAGAAGCCCCCCCGCCACCGACGCCACCAGCGCCACCGCGGCGATCACGAAGGCGCGCGCGGGGCGGGCCAGGATCATCGGGATCATCAGGACATCCGGCGGGATCGGAAAGAACGAACTTTCGGCAAAGCTGACCGCCGCCAGCGCCCAGAGCGCGCGCCGGCCCTGTGCCAGCCGGATGGTCCAGTCATATAGCCGCCTGAGCATGGTGCCTCCGCTTTCGTTTGTGCCAGACAGCATGCGCGCGCGCCGGGGTCAAGCAAAAGGCCTTGGG